>CAYONE010000021.1:0-31229 GCA_964405245.1 uncultured Paludibacter sp. | reverse complement strand
CCCGAACTTGCAAATATGTCGCCATGGTTTATGAATGCTAATGCGCAGCGCGAAAAAGGTACAACTGTAGAATTTGAAACTGACAAACCGGTTAAGTTGCTCGTTGGATATTACCGCGACGACCACCGCCGTTTTGCAAAACCACCAACACTCGAAACAGATGCTTCCGCAAACCTTTACGGTCAGGCCGTGCCGGTTTTGTTCAACGCTGTAAGAATTGAAGGTTTGCCAACTATTAATGTTCATGCCTACCACTTTGATGCCGGAAAACACAAACTTTTGCTACCCAGAGGTTTGTTGATGGTTATTGGTTTTACGAATGCTGAAATAAAACAACGAAATGCAGGTTTGGCTGGTGTCGGAAAAGACGAAAGTGTGGATTGGTTGTTTAATTAAAAAAATAATCCCTTACCCTCTGAACGGCAGGCAAGCCCTAAAGGGGAATAAAAAGAAAAAGACAGAGTCGGATTCCGACACTTCGGAACCGTCCTCCCAATTTGCGTAATGTTTGGGAGGATAGACTTCCAAGTCTGTCAAATAAAAAAGTAAGTACTGTTCCGAAGCATCTGAGTCCGGTTCTCTCAATTTTAATAAAATTCAACTATATTTGAACATCAAAATAAAATGTAACTTTTTAAAACCATGTTCAAATATAAATTTCTTTTCACAGTTGTTGTTATGTTTGGCTGTAAAATAGCTTTTGCGCAACAGCTAACCGAAACATTGGCTTATCGCCTTTCGCAAATACCTTTAAGCTGTATTTCGCAGGAATGGCCAAATAAAACCTCGCACATGTCCGATACCGAAACGGATCATCGGCTTTTACCTTCGGAATTGCATCCCGCGTTTTTTGGCTGTTTGGACTGGCACAGCAGCGTTCACGGACATTGGTTACTGGTAAAAATTATTGAAACTTTTCCTGAAATTATTAATAAAGATTCAATTATAGCGAAACTCGATAATTCTTTTCAGAAGGAAAAAATATTGAAGGAAGTCGAATATTTTTCAAAATATACCGGTTCAGCTACTTATGAACGCACTTATGGCTGGGCTTGGCTGCTCAAATTAGACGAAGAACTATTGAAATTAAACCATCCTAAAGCTCGGGAATGGCATGTAAATCTTCAGCCGCTTACACTGAAAATTGTATCACTCTGGAAAAATTATCTGCCTAATCAAACTTATCCCAACCGAACAGGCGTACATCCGAATACTGCTTTCGGGCTGGCATTTGCTTTGGATTGGGCACGAGCCCTTACCGATACTGCTTTCGAAAAGCAAATAATAGAAAAAGCAAAAATATTCTACGCTGATAACCGGAATATTCCCGCTTATCTTGAACCCGATGGCAGCGATTTTTTCAGTCCATCGCTGCTTGCAGCCAACTTAATGCGGCGTATTTACTCCCCGAAAACTTTCACTCAATGGTTTAATAAGTATTACAACAAAAAAAGCCTGAACCGAATTCTTGAATTGCCTGTAGTAAGCGACCGCAAAGATTATCAAATTGTTCATTTGGATGGATTGTCATTCAGTCGCGCATGGTGCCTGAAAGGCATCGCTGCTCATTTGTACCGCCAACCTGCAAAAATAAAATTACTGAATAGTACAGCTGAACACTTTATCCAATCCGCCTTACCCAACATTACACACGATAATTACGGCGGAAGTCATTGGCTGGCAAGTTTCGCTGTGTATGCCATGCAGTGAAATTAAACAAAAAGTAACATTGCATGTTAGTATTGAGTAGAATTAATGAGAAATTAAATTAAAAAAATTTGGAACTTGACAATTTTTGCAGTATCTTTGTACCCACAATATCGCGGAGTGGAGCAGTGGTAGCTCGTTGGGCTCATAACCCAAAGGTCGTTCGTTCGAGTCGGGCCTCCGCAACAAATGAAAGAGAGAATGCATTCAATTGTATTTTCTCTTTTTTTATCATGGCAAAATACTTAATCAACATAATTGTTTGTTGGTAATTAAACGCTTCTATTTTGTCTATTTGCTTTAATAAACAACTGTTATAATAAAAAAAATACTATCTTTGCACCCTATTTCGCAAAAAAAATAAATAAAAATTCAAACATAATTTTAAAAAATAATTTTTTCCATGCAAAACAAAGGACTAATCAGAATTTTTGCAGTAGCACTCACCATTGTGTGTTTGTTTTATCTGTCCTTTACTGTTGTAACAAGCGTTCATAATAAAAGAGCAAAAGAATATGCAGCAGGGGACAAAATGAAAGAGTACAATTATCTCGACTCTGTTGCAAACGAGAAAGTATGGTTGGGTTATACTCTTAAAGAGTGTCGCGAAAAGGAAATCAACCTCGGTCTTGACCTTAAAGGAGGTATGAACGTAACACTTGAAGTTGCGGTTGTTGACATTATCCGTTCGCTATCCGACTTTAGTAGCGATCAAAAATTTAACGAAGCGCTCAAATTAGCTTCCGAACGTCAAAAAACCAACAGTCAGGTACAATATCTTGATTTGTTTGTTCAGGCTTATCGTGAGTTAAATCCGGGAGCGAAACTTGCGCCCATTTTCAGTACGTTTGATTTGAAAGACAGAATTTCGCTTTCGACCAACGATGACGATGTAATTAAAGTTCTTGATGAAGAAATTAAAGGAGCTATTGATAATTCATTTAATGTTTTGCGTACACGTATCGACCGTTTTGGTGTAGTACAACCAAACATTCAGCGCGACAATAATAATACAGGTCGTATTCTTATTGAGCTTCCGGGCGTGAAAGAGCCTGAGCGCGTTAGAAAACTGCTTCAAGGATCGGCGAATCTCGAGTTTTGGGAAACTTATGAGTTAAGCGAAATTATAAATAATATCGTTGAAGCCAATCGTTTACTTGGTGCAATGAATTCCGGTGAGACAACAACTCAAACAGCTGATACAACTCAATCAACTGCTATAGTTGCAGATGAAAAAACCAAACCGGTTAGCGCCGTTGATAGTTTAAAAGCTGAATTGAGCAAAAAACAGGAGTCAGGAAAAGATTCACTGAAAATGATTGAGCAAAACCGTAAAGAAAACCCACTTTTCGCCGTTTTGCAGGTTAATGCTCAGGGAGGTCAGGTTTATCCCGGTCCTGTTGTTGGTATTGCTTTAGGGCGCGACACTGCTAAAATTAACAATTATTTCTCGATGAAGCAGGTTAAAGAAGTGCTTCCTCGTGATCTTGGTTTGCGTTGGAGTGTAAAACCAATTGACGAAAAAGGTGAAATGTTTCATCTTATTGCTATAAAAATTACTAACCGCGATGGACGTGCGCCGCTTGCAGGGGATGTAATAACTGATGCCCGTGCCGATTTCAGTCAAATGTCGGCTTATGCAAATGTAAGTATGAGTATGAATGCAGAGGGAGCAAAAGTTTGGGCTCGCATGACAAAGGACAATATCGGAAAATGTATTGCTATTGCACTTGATGGTTATATTTATTCGTATCCACGTGTTAATACAGAAATTACCGGTGGAAACTCACAAATTACCGGAAATTTCACTGTTGATGAAGCTAAGGACCTTGCCAATACTCTCAAGTCGGGTAAAATGCCTGCTCCGGCACGAATTGTTGAAGAAAATATTGTTGGACCTTCACTTGGTCAGGAAGCTATCAACAGCGGTTTGGTTTCATTTATTATTGCATTTGTTCTGGTATTAATCTATATGATTGTTTACTATGGTAAAGTACCCGGACTTATTGCTGATGCTGCATTATTTGCAAACGTATTTTTCCTGATTGGAATTCTTGCTTCATTCTCTGCGGTGCTTACATTGCCTGGTATTGCCGGTATAGTACTCACGTTGGGTATGGCTGTGGATGCTAACGTGATTATTTATGAACGTATTCGTGAAGAAATGCGTGCAGGAAAAGCGATGAAACGCGCAATTGATGATGGGTTTAAAAATGCTATTTCCGCTATTGTCGATGGTCAGGTAACTACGCTTATTACAGGTATTGTACTATCAATTTTTGGAACAGGTCCGATTAAAGGTTTTGCTAATACTCTTATTATTGGTATTATCACTTCGTTTATTACAGCTGTATTCCTTACCAGATTGATGCTTTCGATGTATGCGAAACGCGATAATGCAAAGGAACTGAGTTTCACTACTCCGGTTACAAAGAACTTCCTGCATAATATGAAGTTCGATTTTATTGGCAAACGAAAAATTGCGTATATAATTTCAGGTGTGCTAATTGTTATAAGTTTAATATCTTTTTCAACAAGAGGCCTTAACCTTGGAGTAGATTTTTCAGGTGGTCGTTATTATGTAATCAGATTCGATGAGCCTGTTAAAACTGATAATGTTCGTACACTTCTTGAAAACTCTTTTGCCGGCGATGCTGTACAGGTAATAACATTTGGTAATGAAAATCAGGTTCGAATTTCAACTAAATACAAAATAAACGAAACGTCAGAAACACTTGACGACGAAATTGAAGAAATTCTTTATACAGGATTAAAACCATTGTTGAAAAAATCGGTAACAAAGGAAGATTTTGTTCAGAATAACATTAAAAATTCGCGTAAAGTAGGACCGACTATTGCCGATGATATTAAAACAGCTGCGATTTGGGCAATTATCTTTGCACTTTTAGCTATTGGTTTGTATATCTTCGCTCGTTTCCGTGAATTTGGTTATGCGGTGGGTGCTACGGTTGCTCTTGCGCATGATGCTTTAATAACTATTGGAACATTCTCGCTTTTGTATAGTATAATGCCTTTCTCAATGGAGATTGACCAATCATTTATTGCTGCAATTCTTACCGTTGTTGGTTACTCGGTAAATGATACGGTTATTATTTTCGACCGTATTCGTGAAAATGTTACACTTTATCCGAAGCGCGATAGAATGAGCTTAATGAATGATGCTATCAATGCTACACTTAGTCGTACTTTTAGTACTTCATTCAGTACTTTAGTTGTGTTAATAGCTATTTTCTCTTTTGGTGGTGAAACAATTCGTGGATTTATCTTTGCAATGTTATTTGGTGTTGCAATTGGTACTTATTCATCTATTTTTGTTGCTTCTCCAATTAGCTATGAATTTATTTTACGCAAACGCAAAAAAGGTGCGCTGAAAACTACTGAAGAAGAAAAAAAATAGTATTACAATAAATTATTAAAAAAGAGCCATATTGAGTTTACAACGATAAGGCTCTTTTTCAATTATGATGTTGAAAAAACATAACAATTCAGATACTTTTAAAAACTCTTTGCGTTTCAGGCGATGGAGCAGGGCGAAATATGCTGTATTTTCAGGTATTTCGGCTTGTATAACCATTGGTCAGGTGCGCGCATCAGTTTCTGATTGTTTGTTGAAAAAATCGGATAATTCAATTTCTGAAAATTCAGCGCTATTTTTTTCTGATAATTTATTTCAGGAAGTACGCGAAACTGTAGAATCTGAATTTAAAAATATTGTTTTAAATGTATTACCTAATATAATTAGCGATAATGCAGCACATCAAGAAAATGGTTTAATCAACAAATTATTTACAACAAAAAAGGCTGATGCGAGGATATTTCCTGCATCAGCCTTTTTTTATTCTAAAAAAAAATGAAGAATTCCCTTTTAATTATTATTTCATGCTTAGTAATTTTCAATGTTCAAGCTATAGCTTCCATCGATTCAGATACAATTAAAGTAGAATTGAATCCTTTATTGGTTGTGGCGCAAAAGAATATTTCGGTAACTAACCCCGATCAAACAATTCATTGGGTTATGCGTGATAAAATACAATCTACGCCAGCTCTCAGTATCGATGGCTTGCTTGAACAACTTGCTGGCGCCGACATTCGCACAAGAGGAATTAACGGAACTCAGGCGGATATAAGCTGGCGTGGCGGAACATTTGATCAGGTTATTGTTTTGTTGAATGGAGTTAATATCACCGATCCGCAAACGGGGCATTACAATCTCGACATACCAATTGACATTTCAGATATTGAGCGTATTGAAATTATGCAGGTTCCTCAGGCTTTATTATATGGAATTAATCCGTTCAGCGGTGCTTTGAACATCATAACTTCAAAAAACGGCAACAAGAGTTTAAAAGCGCGACTTACAGGAGGGAGTTACGGTACTTTTTCACAAAATATTTCGTTGAACACAGGAGAAGGACAATTCTCCACTTTTTTATCGGCAACTAACCAAAAAAGCGATGGTTACAAACATAATACAGACTACAAAATGTTGGATATTTTTGCCAATTCTACATATAGAACCGCAAATGCTGGAAAGTTCGATTTTCAGCTTGGATATCAGCAAAAAAACTATGGAGCAAACGGTTTTTATTCTCTCACTTATCCCGATCAGTTTGATAATACACGAACATTATTCGGGGCTTTAAACTGGAATTATGCTTTAAAAACAATTAATATCCAATCACAAGCTTACTTCAGAGGACACACCGACAAGTTTGAGCTTTTTCGGTATCCTGAGAAAGCGCTGCCATGGTACACCGGACACAACTATCATTTTAATAATACCGAAGGTTTTAAACTGAATTTTAATATGCTGACACAATACGGGAAATTTACTGTCGGCGCTGACATAAGGAATGAACATATTCTGAGTAACGTACTTGGTAAAAATATTGAAAAACCCGTAAAAGCTTTATTCGAAGAAAATGTATTTTATACAAAGCGGGATTCAAGACTTTCTCAGACTGCTTTTGGCGGAATTGATACCGGTGTAGATAATTGGCAATTGTCCGCCGCTGCGGCATTTTCTCACGCAAAAACTTTTGGATTGAATTGGTCAGGCGGTGCAAATATTGCTTATAATCTGAGTGATAATTTAAAAGTTTATGCTTCGTACAGTCGGGCTTTTCGACTTCCTACTTTTACCGATTTGTATTATAAAAGTGCTTCGCAACGCTCAAATCCAAATTTAATGTCCGAATATTCATCGACTTATGAGTTAGGAAGTAAATATAAAAGCGGGAAACTAACAATGTCGGTTTCTGTATTTTATCGTGCAGGCACAAACCTAATTGACTGGGTAAAACATAAAGATTCTATTGTGTGGATAAGCAGCAATTTAAGTAATGTAAATGCTTTTGGCGCAGACTTCAATTTAAACTATCGTTTTGATAATAATTTTGCCGATGAGATAACATTGTCTTATTCTGCATTAAAAATGAACAAGCCTGCATCTGATTTAATGTCGAAATATGTGCTCGATTACTTGCGCAACAAAGCAAATATTTCGTTCAGACATAATATTTACAAGAATTTTAAAGCTACCTGGCAAGCCGGATATTACGATAGGGAAGGTGAGTATGTTTTAACTCAGGGAAGTTCGCCCGAGAGTTATAAACCCTACTTTTCAGCTGATTTAAGATTGCAATGGGAGATGAAAAGGATTAAGCTTTTTACCGATTTTAAAAATATTTCCAATGCACAGTATGCTGATTTTGGAGGATTGATTCAACCGGGTTTTCATGTTGTTGCAGGAATTACGGTAATACCGTTTTAATGACTTTTTTGATTAAAAAATTGTTTTTTCAAATTTGAACAAACTCAAAAAATCTATTGTTATAATATCAGAAATTATTTTTAGATGAATTTTGATTAAAAAATTTTCCAAAATTCCAACACATTTCTAAATTTAGCATTATATTTGCAATTATTAATAAAAATAATAGATTTAAATTTCCCTTATTGTACGATGACTTTTTTTGAAAGTAAAATAAATCCAATATGTATAATTTAATTAAAAACTAACTTCAATGAAAACGCTAAAAAAATTAAGTTTAATTTCCTTGTTTGTATTGTTACTTGTAGGTTGTGATGCTCTTGGCGATTTGCTAACCATTACTATCAAAAACGTTAAGATGACAAAAGATATTGAAATTTCGGTAACTGCACCTGCAACCGTTAATGGACAGCAAGCTCCTGATGTAGCAAGTTATCCGTTTACAAAATCAGCCACCATTCAGCTCAGCCAAACAGAAGAACTCGAAGAATATCTCGATAATATTAAAGAGATTACTTTAAATAGTATAATGTGTAATGTAAATGGTGTAACTCAGGGTGTAGTTCAATCATTAAGTTTAACCATTAATCCACTTAACATTACTAAGACTATTGAAAACGTAACTGTTGGCGAAGATGTAGATGTAACATTTACCGCCGAAGAATTTAAAACTATTTCAAATTCATTGCTAAATGCGCAACAACTTGAATTTGTATTAACCGGAAATGTAAGCAGCCGTCCTGTAACATTTAATGTTACGGTTACTGTAGATGCTAATTTTAAAGTAAAGGTTTTGAAGGATCAGGAATAGAAATTAAAAACAAATAGCGAAAAACGCATCGAAGAATATTTCTTACGATGCGTTTTTTTATTTTATAGAGGATCGACATTAATACTAATTTTTACCTGCTTAAAAGAGTTTTCAGATATTAAATTATCAACTATTTGCCGCAGATAATCTTTTGCTTTAACTGGCGATGCTTCAATTTCAATTTTTATAATTATTTGCCTTAAATACATATTCTGAATACGCGAAATAACCGGTTCAACAGGACCCAGCACCCGAGCTCCAAATACCGTACGCATACGCGAAGCTAATTCTTTAGCTGCATTTTTTACCGTTTGTACATTTTTATGTTTAACGGTAATTTCAATTAACCTGACGTAAGGAGGGTAGTGATATTGCTGTCGTTGTACGTTTTGAGTTTCATACATCAGTTTAAAATCGTGAAGCAAAACCTGATTGACAACCGGATGTTGTGGTGTTGAAGTTTGCAGTACCACCAATCCGCGCTTGTATTTCCGTCCGCAGCGTCCACTAACCTGAGCAATAAGCTGAAATGCGCGTTCATGTGCACGATAATCGGGATAGTTAAACATGTTATCGGCATTTAAAATGCCCACCAAGCTTACATTTTCAAAGTCAAGTCCCTTTGTAACCATTTGTGTTCCTACAAGAATATCAACCTGCCTTTGTTCGAAATTTGAAATTATCTTTTCGTACGATTTTTTCGATCTGGTTGTGTCTAAATCCATACGCGCAACTCGCGCATCTGGAAAAATCAGTTTCAGTTCATCTTCTATTTGTTCCGTTCCAAAACCTTTAGCGCTTAAACCCGGAGTTCCACATGCGGGACAAATTGCCGGAATTGATTCGGAATAACCGCAATAATGACAACTTAGCGTATTAAAAACCTTATGAACAGTAAGACTTACATCACAATTTTTGCATTTAGGAATGTAGGCGCATCCTTTGCATTCCATGTATGGCGCATATCCACGCCTGTTTTGAAAAAGTATAATTTGCTCCTTTTCTTTCAGGGCGATTTTCATTTTGTCGAGTAAAAGTTCTGAAAAATGACCGGTCATAAGTTTTTTATGATACGCTTCCTTTGTGTCGCAAATCATAATTTCGGGCAGTTGTAATTCCTGAAATCGCTGATTTAGCTCCACTAAACCATATTTTCCGGTTTGAGCATTATAATAACTTTCTACGGAAGGTGTAGCGCTTCCAAGTAAGGTATTTGCATCGTGCATACCGGCGAGCACAATCGCCGCATTTCGCGCATTGTATCGCGGAGCGGGATCGTATTGTTTGAAGCTTGTTTCGTGCTCCTCGTCAACTATAATCAGTCCGAGTTTCCTGAAAGGTAAAAAAACCGATGAGCGAACTCCAATAATTACATCGTAGCCTTTATCATTAAGCACGTTATTCCAAATTTCAACCCGCTCGGCATCCGAAAATTTTGAATGATACACGCCAAGCCGGTTACCAAAAATTTTTTTCAGGCGCGAAGTAAGTTGTGTGGTGAGTGCAATTTCGGGCACTAAATAAAGCGCTTGCTTGCCTTCCTGTAAAACCTTGCGAATAAGATGAATGTAAATTTCAGTTTTACCGCTCGATGTTACTCCATGTAACAAAACCACTTTTTTACTCACAAAAGTATTTTCAACAGCCATCAACGCTTCTTGCTGAAAATTATTCAGGTCGTAAACATCCGATGTTTCAATAATGCTGTTGTCAAGCCTTCCAATTTCTTTTTTGTAAGTTTCAAAAACTCCTTTATCGGTAAGTGTTGTAAGTACGGCAGAGCTTATACCACTTTTTTCTAAAAGTTCTTTTTTTGATACTTCACGATGTAGGCGAGGAGTTAAGCATTTTGAAAGATCAATAAACATCATCAGTAAATCGAGCTGTTTTTTTGCCTTACCAAGTTCCTCAAATACTCTTCGTAAATTTTCCTCACCGCATGCCTGCGAACTTAAACGAACATATATTTCAGTTTTTGAATGATATTTTTCTGTCAGTTCTTCGCTAATTTCGATAGCACCAAGGGCATACAAATTTTTTAATGCCTGCATTAACGAATTTGAGGCTACGAGCTTTGTGAGTTTGTCAACAGCTAAAGGTTTTCCATCAGACAGAATATCGAGAATAGTTTGTTGTTTTTCCGGCAAAACTTCATTGGCTTCAAAGTCAGGGTTGATACGAACCATAGTTTCACTATCGAGTTTCAACCCTGATGGAACAGCCGCTTGATACACTTCGCCCTGATAAGCCATGTAGTATGATGATATCCACTCCCAAAATTTAAGTTGCGGTTGACGTAAAATCGGTTTTTCATCAAGTAAACAGATTATTTGTTTTATTTCATAAGGTAAATCGGGCTTATAAGTGTGTATAATGGATATAATAGCGGTGTACATTTTCTTTGTTCCGAATGGTACAACAACCCTCATGCCCACTTGAATGCCATTTTCGTATTCATCAGGCACACTATAAGTAAAGGTGTTGGCTAAAGCTAAAGGTACTATAACGCTTATGTATTTCATTGTGGAAAGGAAATGCTACAAATTAGAATTTTCAAATAAACACAGTTTTAATTTCAGAGTTCTTTCAAATAACCATTGGTGCTAGTAGTTAATGGTTTAAATCCCATGCGAAGTAAATATTTTTGGTGATGTTTGTTATCGGTATTACAAACTATTTTTTGTATTCCATTGCTTTTCAAATAGTCTGTATTTTGATTGTAAATAAACTCTCCCGGTTTTAAATCGCGGTATTGAGCAGTTACAAAATCGAGATATACGTATAAAGTATTATTATTGAGGGAGCCCAGAAAAACACCTGCAACTGAAGCATTACGAAGTAACAGAAGAGGAAATAATTTTTTGTTTATTTCGTCATCGGCAAGGATATTTTTATTAAACTCCGGAAAAAATTTGAGAATCTCTTGTTTGTAAAAATCGATAAAATAAGCCAGATATTGACTTTGAGGACTAACAAGTACCGATTTGAATGCTTCTTTGGCAGAAAACATTTTTACCAGATAAAAAATATTGGTTAGTACAATGAATAAATTGAGTAAACCAACTGGCAATGAACCAATTGAAAATCCATAGAAAGAAAATACAGTGGCACCCATAAGGTTGTACCATCGTAATTTTTTTATCGAACTCATTGTGAGCGAAACTGCCACCATTACGGAGCCGATATAGCCAATCCATTCTATCAGTTGAATATTGAAGAAAGTCATAAAATTATGTAGTATATGAATTAAAACTGTATTTAATGATGTTCAAAGTTATTTCAAACAGAATTGAATACTTATACAAATATAAGTATTTTTAGTGATAAGGTTTTTTGTTTTTCGATATTCTTAATTTTCGCGATAATATAACTAATTTGTTCTAAGTGCGTGGACTTATTGCTTTATACAGTGTTTCAAAAAAATCATCTTTTATTTTGTTTGTTTAATAAATATTTAGTAAGTTTGAAAGTTCAAAAATCGATTAAAAAATTCCATCTAATAAAAATTTTAATTATGCCTCAAGTCATCCTTTTAAAAACATCGAGTTATGAAAAAAACATTTCGCTTCATTTCAATTTACTGTATATCAGCACTTTGTCTGGGTTTTACAGCACATAGTCAGTCGCTATCGGGAACACAAACAATTCCTGGTAATTATGCTTCATTAGAGCTTGCTATTGCAGATTTAAATGCAAAAGGAGTAGGTACAGGCGGAGTTATATTTAACATTTCTGCCGGACATGCCGAAACTTTATCTTCTCCCACCGCCGGACATATTACAGCCACCGGCACTGCTTCTAACCAAATTATTTTTCAGAAATCAGGCGATGGCGCCAATCCCCAAATTACTGCCGGTACAGGAACCGGAAGTTACGATGGAATAATTGTGCTTCGGGGTGCCGATTACATTACCTTCGATGGTATTGATATACTTGAAAAATCGACAAATACCAATAACCCGGCAAGAATGGAGTGGGGCTTTGCTTTGGTAAAAAAACAAAATTCATATCCATTCAACGGATGTCAGAATGTTGTAATTAAGAATTGCAGCATTAATCTTACTAAGTCGTACTCATCGACTAAAGGAATTTATTCGGGTAATCATATTACAACAAATACTTCTGAGCTTCCCTTAAATGATATTACTGACACAAACAGTAATTGCGAATTCTATAATAACACAATAACAAACTGTTATCAGGGAATTAGTTTGAATGGATATAGTGCATCTTCTCCTTTTACAATTTACGATCAGAATAATAAAGTTGGTATTCCAGCCGGTAATAATATATCCAATTTTGGTACTGCCGGAATTTATTTTATTTATCAAAACAATATTGTGGTTAATAACAATATATTACTTGAAAGTACCGGACCAAATGCGGCAATTTATGGCATTCGTGCAGAAGCTGCTCTTGGAGCAAAAACTGAGATTTCAGGTAATACTATATCGCTCAGAAATGGTTCGGTAAGTGCATCCAATATTTATGGAATTTCCTGTAAAAGTGGTAGTAATATTCCTGAAAGCGAAGTTATAATTAATGGTAATACAATTCAAAATTGTACTTATAACGCTTCCGCAGCATCTGGTTTTTACGGTATTTCACTGGAAACAGCACCTAATGTTGCTGAAATTAAAAACAATAATATTATTAACAATACAATGCCCGGCGTGGGTACTATTTTCGCCATTCAATCAACATCGAACCCTGTAAATTTAACTATTTCTGGAAACCTGATTTCTGGAAACAACAAAACGGGTGCGTCAGGATTGTTTTACGGAATTAAAACAGCTGCCGGCACTAATACTACTGTCAGTGAAAACACATTAAAAAATAACTCCATAACCAATGCAACAGGCGATCAGGAAACGCGAATATACGGATATCATAATGAAGCATCCGTTACAAACCTGGCGCTTCAGGGGAATACATTCAGTAACTTTACTATTGGAGGTACAAATACATTCAGTTTTAAAAATATAACTGCAATTCATACAACAGGATCAGCAACAAATAAAACCATTAGTGGAAATAATATTAATTCTTTTTCCCTGAATATCGGGTATGTGTATGGAATTTATGCAAATTATGGTACTCTGACAAAAATTCACCAAAACAGGATTTACAACCTGACGACTTTAGAAGGTAATCCTACTGTAGCAAATAATTCCTTAAGTACAAACGGTACAACTCTAAAAGGAATTTTTGTGGATAATATGACCAATTGTCTTATTTACAATAATTTTATTTCGGAATTGAAAACAGAAAGTGCCGGAAATTTTATGTCTATTGTTGGAATTAATTTTGGCTCAAACGGATCGAGTTCACGAAAACTCTACGTTATAAATAACACCGTAATGCTTGATGCCTCAAGCTCAGGATCCGATTTTGGAACCGCAGTTTATTTGAGTTCAACCTCGAGTTCATCGCCTTTAACAACTTTTCAAAACAACATATTTGTTAATAACTCAACTCCAAATGGAGTAGGTTCAAGCAGTATTTACTTTGGGAAAAGACCATCGAACGAATCAAACAGAAATTGCTACTATACGGCATCATCCGGTAATCCATATTACATTTTCAGGGATCTAAATACCTTTTTCTACGATGATTTCAATTATTATATGCTAATATTTGACTGCGATGATAATTCATTCTTTGAAATGCCTCCTTTTATCAATATAAGCTTATCGCCTTACAATTTGCATATTCAGGAAGGGGGAATTTCGCATTGTGAAAGTGGAGGAATGGTTAGTGTTTACAATAGTGAAACTGTAAACATTGAAGATTTTGATGGAGACAAACGTTTTCCTGACCCTGCATGTCCTGCATTTGCCGGACATCTGGCACAGGCACCTGATATCGGCGCTGATGAATTCGGAGGCATTTATCTCGATGATGTACCACCTACAATTCAATACGATATATTGAGTAACACTGCTTCAATTGATCCCCGCACTTTGGTAGCAACTATTACTGATGATTTTTCAGGGATTCCTGTATCAGGGATCGGTTTGCCTGTGCTTTACTGGCAGAAATCAACAACTATGACTCCTTCATCTACTTGGATTGGCGTACAAGGTGTTCCGCTTGGTAGCAATCAGTATTCATTTACATTTGGTGGAGGTGTACAGGATAAAGATTATGTATTCTACTTCGTTGCAGCTCAGGATTTGGCAACAACTCCTAATGTTTGGGCTTCCATCTATAACAGTGGCAATGAAACAGGACTAACGGCAAATCCACCGGCATGTTCAAATCCAGACACATATTTTTCATACCAAATTGCTTCCGTTTGCGGAACTTATACTGTTGGAGTTGGTCAGGATTTTGTAAAAATTTGGGATGCTATTAATTATTTAATTGATAAAGAAGTTACTTGTCCGGTAGAATTTTTATTAACTGATAATTTTTATAATGAGGATTTTATTTTATCGGAAATTACTGGAATGAGCGCAATAAATACTGTAACAATAAAACCTGCACAGGGAGTAACTGCACGAATTTATGCTTACAGCACTTTTGGGACCATAACTTTTGGCGATGGAGCAAGTCATTATATTTTCGATGGATCAAATCAGACAGGAGGAACCGATCGGAATCTGATAATTGAAAACGGAAATAATTCTATGGTTGTACTCTTAAGAGAGTTTTCAAGTTATACGAAAACAATCGGTAATAATACTATTAAAAACTGCATTATCCGTGGTGGATATGGTTTTGCCGAAGACTGGCCAATTGGTATCAGTTCGCCCGGAGCTATAGTTGAAGGTTTAAACATCGAAAACAATGAGTTCTATAAACTTTCAACAGGAGTTAAAGTATTAGGAATGTCTGATAGAAAAGTTAATAACATTACTATCTCAGCAAATTCTTTTGGTAATGAAACAGATACAATAAGTTATACTGGTGTAAGTACCTATAATGCTAATAATGTAGAAATTAGTTATAACCATTTCAGAAATATTAAAAATGCCGATGATAACGCTACCGGAATTGATATTGGAAATAATGTTACCAATGCAAATATTTTTGGCAACGAATTAACAGGCATTGCTCATACCGGTACTGATGGATATGGAGGAAAGGGTATAGATATCCACACAGGGAATGTTGAAAGTAATATTATGGTCTATAATAATTCTATTTCGGATATTTCAGGTGATGGTTGGGACGGATTAACCGATGATGCGATAGTTGGAATTCGGTTGCGCGGGCCAATTGGAGGTGTTAACTTATATCATAATTCTGTACATTTATTTGGAAATGTTACAGGGAGTTATGATGACAATAAAAGTGCAGCATTTTATATTGGGCGCGATGCTACTAACATTAATCTTATAAATAATATTTTTGTTAATTCTATTGATGATATAGCAAAAAATGCCGAAGCTTTTGCCATATATAGCGATGCACACATTTCAGCTTTCAATGAAATTGACAATAATCTGTATTTTGCAGCCGGAAATGAAGGGATTTTGGGATATTTAAATGGAAATAAAACTGATTTGGGTGACTGGAAAACTGCCACAGGTAGCGATGTTAACTCGGTTTCGTTTATGCCGCCTTTTGTTAATAATACGAATTTGCGTCTTACCGCTTCAAATAATGTAGGAGTATATATTACAAATATAGATTATGACCTTGATGGCACACCTCGTGACACTTCAACACCTGATATTGGAGCTTTTGAAAAGAGTGGGAGTGATGGTACAAAATTGAACATCAACGAAGTAAATAGTTTCACTGTTTCGACCGATGGAAACAAAATTCTTGTTCGTTCAGATTTGGTTAATGCAAAAGTTTCGGTTTATAATGTTATGGGTCAGAATATTGCTTCCGCAAATCTGAATCAGGATGTTTTCTCTGAAATTTCTGTTACCCAAACGGGTGTTTATTTTGTTAGTGTAATTTCAGCAAAAGGAATAACCACAACAAAAGTTCTTTGCAAATGATCAACAATTTCAGATTGGTTAAATTTATTTGATTCAAAAATTGTCCCCCGCTCTAAAAAGCTTCGGGGGACAATTTTTTCAAATATTATGTAATGTCATTAAAAGGACAAAATTGTTTTGCGGATAATACCTATACATTCAGCAAGTTGCTCCTGTGTAATAATTAGCGGTGGAGCAAACCGAATTATGTTTTTATGCGTTGGTTTTGCTAAAAGTCCGTTTTCCGCAAGCTTCAAACACACTTCCCATGCCAGATTTTCAGTTTTAGAGTTATCAATAATTAAAGCATTCAGAAGTCCTTTGCCACGGACATAAGATGCAATAGGAGATTCCTTGCAAAGCTTCTCCATTTCCCGACGAAAATAAATTCCCTGCTTATATGCATTCTGAGATAAATTTTCGTTTTTGATTACTTCCAATGCTGCAACTGCAACCACTGCCGCTAATGGATTACCGCCAAAAGTAGAGCCATGCTGCCCCGGTCGAAAAACATCCATAATTTCTGCCGATGAAAGAACTGCTGAAACCGGATAAACACCACCTGAAAGCGCTTTTCCAAGTATCAAAATATCAGGATGTATATTCTCGTAGTTGCAGGCAAGCATTTTTCCTGTGCGGGCAATGCCTGTTTGTACTTCATCGGCTATGAAAAGCACATTTCTTTCTTTACATAGCTGATAACATTTACGCAGAAAACCATCATCGGGCACATAAGCGCCTGCTTCACCTTGTATCGGTTCAACCAAAAAACCTGCGATATTCGGGTTTTCAGTAAGAACTTTTTCGAGTGCTTCAGAATTGTTGTACGGAATAACAATAAATCCGGGCGTGTAAGGTCCATAATGAGTAAAAGCATCTGGGTCTGATGAAAATGAAACAATTGTTGTTGTGCGACCATGAAAGTTGTTTTCGCAAACTACAATTTGAGCCGAATTTTCCGATACCCCTTTTTTTTCATAAGCCCATTTCCGGCACAGTTTTATAGCAGTTTCCACAGCTTCGGCGCCTGTATTCATGGGCAATACTTTTTCGTAACCGAAATACCGGGTAACATATTCTTCGAAAATTCCCAGTTCACTATTGAAAAAAGCGCGGGAAGTCAATGTCAGCTTTTTCGACTGATTAGTTAATGCGTCTATTATTTTAGGATGACAATGACCCTGATTTACTGCCGAGTATGCCGAAAGAAAATCGAAATAGCGCTTTCCTTCTACATCCCAAACAAATACACCCTCGCCACGTTCCAGCACTACAGGTAATGGATGATAATTGTGTGCGCCATATTCGTTTTCGAGCGCCATTAATTCTTCTGAAGTTTGTGTTTTTTTCATTTTTTATAATATTTTTTTGTAGAGACAAGGCATGCCTTGTTTGTACATGTTTCAGGAGCTTCAAAATTTATAAAATTTAAAAAAATTTATAATGATTATTTGTGTTTCCTCGTTTTTTGTCTTCTTGTCTTCTCGTTAGCTTTATCCGGATTTCCCCCTTAGGGTATTAGGGGGCTTTCCTCGTTTCAAAACACTTCCGCCATCATACAGCGCACACTTCCTCCTCCATATTTTTCGATAGTCGGAACAGGAATAGCAACAATTTTATTGAAGGAGTTTAGTTGGTTTTTTTGTGAATCATTCAGCGAGTCAAAAGCAGTTTTGGACATTACCAGCAGTCGTTCGTTTTTATTGTTTTTTAATTGCAATATGTTTCCTGCAAACTGCTGCATCTGGTTTTCCGTAATTTCGATAATTGTTTTTCCTGTATCCTGAAAAACTGCGTAAAGCATTTCTCTTTCCTGTAAGTTATCAATGCTTTCCATGCAAATTACAACATAATTTTCAGCTACAGACATAACCACATTGGTATGATATACAGGCAAACGATTATTGCCAACCGTTTGTTTTGCTATAAAGGTAAAAGGTTTGTAACCAAAATCGTTGCAAAACCATGTAAAAAGTTGCGCATCGGTTCTTGGCGATAAAGCTGCATAAGCAATTCGATTTCTGCGGTCAAAAATCATACTTCCCGTACCTTCAAGAAAACGATTTTCGCTTTCATACACTGAATAATCCACCATTTGCGATATATTAAAACCGTGTCCGATTACCCTTTCTATCACATCAACACGGCGTTCGGCTCTACGATTTGTTGCAAACATTGGATACATAGCCACGCGGTTATCTTTCTGAAACGAAAGCCAGTTGTTCGGAAAAATTGCATCGGGCTTAATAGGTTCATGTGTATCTGGTATCACTATCACATCAATTCCATTTGCCTGAAGCGTTTCAACCATGTTTCGAAACTCCTGAAGCGCTGCTGCCTGAATTTTTTCTGCAGGAATGTTCGGTTTAACCTGAAAAAAATTATTTGCAGCGGTTTCGTAGTTATATCCAAATGCGGCAGGTTCTATCATAAGCAATGTGTCAGTAAGCTGACTGTAAATTCCAACTTCTAAAGTAGAATTGTCTGTGTCGGATAATTTTTTAGTATTCATAAACTGGTTATTTTTTAGTTGAAATTTTTTAAATTTAGCGTAATTTCTCTTTCATTCTTCACGTAACAATGGCAAAGTTGAGCAACGCAGCAAGCCTCCCATTTTTGAAATTTCGTAATAAGGTACTTTTTCAACATTCATTCCCCACTCATGCTCTAAATGATTGTTTAAGCGATGAAAATTCTGTTCAGAAACTACAACTTCAGGCGATATTGAAAATATATTCGTGTTCATAAAATACATTTCTTCTTCTGTAATTTCGAATAAATTCTTTTTGCCGAATATTTCCTGAATCAGCCCGAAATCTTTTTCAATTTTAAACCCATTTTTATAAATAATAGCTTTATTTTTTCCAACCGGCATAAAAGTACAATCCAAATGAAGCACGCTTTTACGCGGATTGGTATCATGTTTTATTAATTCAAGGGGTATAAAAATCTTTTCAGGAAAAATTTCTTTCAGAAAATGAAAAGCATAAAGATTTGTACGTGCAGATCTAAGATTAGGATAATCAGAACCAGTATATAATCCAATAAATACCATATCATCGTAAAGTACTACATCGCCACCTTCTACATGTGCCCGTTCCGGGAGATTAAAAATTTTATTATATGAAATTTGGTCATAAACCACTTCATAAGCTTCTTTTTCGTCTTCGCGGTCGGGAATAATATTGCAATTTATAATTTTGTCGTCGATAACAAAAGCAACATCGCGGGCAAATACCTGATTACAGTTTTCAAGAGTCCATGGTCGAAAAACCTGAACGCCATAACGTTGTAATACTTTTTCGAACGCCGTCATTTCCCTATAAATATTTTCTTCGGAAGGATAAATACCTTTCCTGACAGATTCGTACGATTTTGGGTCGTAAGTGTTTTCGGGTAACGGAGTTTTGCCTGGTGAGCCGGGCTGACCAAGTACAACCGCAAGCAAGCGCGATGTTTCGTTTTTAATATTTAAATTCATATCTTAGTTTTACACAAATATAATCATTCAGTTCGATTTTTTGTTCATTATTTGTATAAATATTTATTTTTAAAGCTCATTAAAAAATTCAAAAACTAAGAAATTCAAAAAAAATGATTTAAACTTAAGATAATTTATTGGAGCGCATTTTTAACAAAAAAAATTTGGAATTATTTTGAATCACACTTATATTTGTGGTGTTGATCTCAGCGAGTCAACGCCAACTCCAACCCCCGTTCTTTTTTTATTTGTCTAACTTTAAAAAATCCCTTATATCAAGGGTAATTCCAAATTTTAGAGCTTTTAATTATAAGAAACAATAGCCCCCAACAGTGGGGGCGGGGTTGGTTTTTGAATCTGTCTTCAATTAAAGGAATAATAATTTCAAAAAAGTAAAAACTTTATGGTAAAAACAAAATTTTTTATCTGTTTTTCGCTGCTCTTAATTATCAATTTTACTTCAGTAGCTTTATCAAAGAAACACATTATTAAGCAAGATACTTTACGGATTATGACCTGGAACATTCGCATTGCTATAGATGCAGATACAGGCTTAAGTGCATGGAAAAATAGAAAAGAAAACGTTGCATTAACCATTAACAAATATAAACCGCATATTGCGGGAATACAGGAAATTCTGAACCAAAAACAACAAAATGAATTTACTGGTTATCTTCAAAATTATAATTACATTGCTTATGGTAGAGATAATTCAAGCGGAACAGAAGGTGAAAGAGTAGCAATTATTTATGATAAAAAAAGATTTTCGTTGAATGCTAAAGGCTTCTTCTTTCTTTCTCAAACTCCCGAAGTATTATCAAGAGGTTGGGATGCTGCGCTTAACCGAATATGTATGTGGGTGAAATTAGTTGATAAATCTACACAACAAACCCTGTTTGTGTTTAACACTCACTTTGATCATGTGGGAAAAATTGCAAGAGCAGAAAGTGCAAAACTAATCGTAACAAAAATTCAGCAAATCGCAGGCGGCAATCCGGTATTACTTTTGGGCGATTTTAACGCAAATCCATTCGAAGCTGAGGTTTATATGCTATTATCATCTAAGCTTAACGAAAGTAGTATTTCTGCAAAAATAATATTAAACGGAACCGAAGGTACTTTTAATGGTTGGGATTTCAGAGCAAAAGATTTTGATGCAACTTTAAGAATTGATTATATCTTTGCAGGGAAAATGAATATTCATTCTTATCAAACCATAAATGATAGAAATAACGCTGGAGTTTATCCATCCGATCATTTTCCCGTAACTGTAACTGCAACATTTAATTTTGATGACATTGACGGTCTGAGGTAGAATTACTTTAATCAATCGTAACACTTTTCTCAGTAATTTTTATGAGTTCCGTAGAGTAGTTATTTAAAAAGCAAAATGAAATATATATTACTTACAATTTTTATAACAGTGTTCTTGTGTGGAATCCCTGTGATTGTTCAGTCTCAAAATACCGATATAAATTTACTACGTGAAATTAACAGTAATCCATCACCATTTTTAAGAAATTTTTCAGCCGGAATTTCAAATTCCACAACAGTTGTAAGTATCTCTGTTCCTATCGTTTTAGGCACAACAGCGTTTATTATTAAAGACGAAAGTTTATTGGAAGATGCTTTTGCTGTTGGAATAAGTCTGGGTGTGTCAGCAAGCC
This sequence comes from uncultured Paludibacter sp., assembly GCA_964405245.1. Classification (GTDB taxonomy): domain Bacteria; phylum Bacteroidota; class Bacteroidia; order Bacteroidales; family Paludibacteraceae; genus Paludibacter. The sequence continues at coordinate 9,832 of CAYONE010000021.1, read as the reverse complement.
TTACGTATGGATTAAAACATATTATAAACCGACCTCGGCCAGTTGTAACATGGCCCGATCAAATCACTCCTTACGAAAACATTTACTCCAATTCAATGCCATCCGGCCATACATCATTTGCTTTTGCTACTGCTACATCGTTGAGTTTGCGATATCCTAAATGGTACGTTATAGCTCCTGCATTAATTTGGGCAGGTTCTGTGGGTTATTCACGTATGAACCTTGGAGTTCATTATCCTTCGGATGTGCTTGCCGGAGCAGTTTTAGGTGTAGGAAGCGCTTATTTTAGCAGTGTAATTAGTAACTGGCTTTATCCGAAAGTAAATCCGGTAAAGAAGCTCAGATTAGACGGCTATTTTTTGTAAAAAAGCCGGCAATGATTTCATTGCCGGCTTTTAATGCCTTTTTTCAAAAAAATTGGACTTATACAATTTTTTTGTTGAGAATCACATGAAGCAAAGCTCCGATTAACATGGTTACACCTCCCGCAATCAACATAACGTTGTTTTGTACAGTTCCAAAGTGATAAATAAAAAGAGGAACAGCGCCGAGCAGAATAATAAGTGAACCTAAATATTTTAAAAAGTTTTTCATTGCAATGAAATTTATGAATTATTTCTTTCAGACTGCAAATTAAACTATTTTTTACCATCCTGTCAAATTATTTCTGTAAAAAATTGAGATTTTATCAAAAAAAGATTTTTATAATACCGATTAAATTGAGCTGATATAATTTTTCAATCAAAATAAGTTTTAAATTTTAAATCAATTTACTTTTGCAGATTTCAAAATCTCATTTTAAAATTGCTTCAAATCAATTGATACGGTTTGATAATGCTCGCTGAACATTTTCTTTAAGTCGCTTTACTATTTGGAATACAGTGATTATATTTTAAAACCTGAGAAACAAATTATTTTCGTAATTTTGCAATTATATCGGCTTTGAGGTAATCTCAATATAATTTCATAAAAAATTAAGAATATGGAAAACGAAATTAACGGCATAAAACAACGAAAAATTGCTATTGTTGGCACAGCATGGCCTTATCGTGGTGGTTTGGCCACTTTTAATGACCGTCTTGCCCGTGAATTCTTAAATGAAGGCTGCGATGTCAGAATTTATACTTTCACTCTTCAATATCCTTCGTTTCTTTTTCCGGGAAAAACACAGTTTTCGGACGAAAGCGCTCCTGAAGGTTTGGTTATTAATCGTACAATCAATGCTCTCAATCCTGTTACTTGGATTGCAACGGGACTAAAAATCAGGAAATTTTCTCCTGACATTATTATTTTCTGTTATTGGATGGCTTTTTTTGCCTTATGTTTTGGAACCATTGCTAAAACAGCAAAAAAATGCGGTGCAAAAATGATAGGATTAATTCATAATATGATACCGCATGAGCCAACCATTCTCGATAAACTTTTCCCGAAATCGTTTGTAAAACAAATGGATGGTTTTGTATGTATGGCAAAATCAGTGAAAGATGATATCAGAAAATTTGATGACACTTTTAAACCTGTGGTTGTTTCTCCTCATCCTTTGTATGATCATTACGGCGATGTGCTAAGTAAAACTGAAGCTTCTGTACGTCTTGGATTAAATATTCAGTTCAATTATGTGTTGTTTTTCGGGTTTATCCGCCATTACAAAGGTCTCGATTTGTTGCTCGAAGCGTTTGCCGATTCACGTATTAAGGAATTTAATGCCAAGCTGATTGTTGCAGGTGAGTTTTACGAAAATCCGCAACCTTACTGGGAGCAAATCGCCAAACTTCATCTTGAAAATCTTGTTGAACTTCGAACACATTTCATTCCCGACAGCGAAGTTAAAAACTATTTCAGCATTGCCGATATTATTGCACAACCCTACCGTTCTGCTACACAGAGTGGAGTAAGTCAGATTGCATATCATTACGAAAAACCTATGTTAGTAACACAAGTTGGGGGTCTTGCCGAAATTGTTCCTCACAATAAAGTTGGTTATGTGGTTGATGTAAATCCTAAACAAATAGCCGATGCGCTTGTTGATTTCTTTGAAAACAAAAGAGCAGAAGAATTTATTCAGAATATCAGAAAAGAGAAAACAAAATATGAGTGGTCCAAAATGACTGCTGCGATTAATGATTTACCCCTAACCCGTTCAGATGAGCGTTCGACTGAGCTTACGCCGAAGTCTCACGTCGAAGCCTAAAGGGGAATAGTTTTGGTATTAAACATGATGAATGATAAAGTGTAGATATTTATGCAATTATATAATAAATTCTTAAAAAACCCCTTTTGGGGGAAAGGGGGTATATGGCCAACGATATAGTAGAAACCCCTTTGATGAAACAGTACTTCGAGATTAAAGCTAAACATCCCGATGCTATTCTGCTGTTTCGCTGCGGCGATTTTTACGAAACTTTTTCTACCGATGCCATTGAAGCATCTGAAATTCTCGGAATAACACTTACACACCGTGCCAATGGTGCAGCCAAAAGCGTGGAACTAGCCGGATTTCCTCATCATGCGCTCGATACTTATCTTCCAAAATTGGTTCGCGCGGGTCGTAGAGTTGCCATTTGTGATCAGCTGGAGGATCCGAAACTTACCAAAAAATTAGTGAAACGCGGCGTAACTGAACTTGTTACACCGGGTGTTTCTTACAGCGATACCACGCTTAATCACAAAGAAAATAATTTTCTTGCATCAGTTTTTATCAATAAAAATATTGTGGGATTGGCTTTCCTCGATATTTCTACCGGGGAATTTCTTGTAGCTGAAGGCACGCCTGAATATGCCGATAAATTGCTCAACAGTTTCAGTCCGAAAGAAGTTTTATTCGATCGTACGCGCCGTAAGGATTTTGAGAGTATGTTCGGCACCGGATTTTTCAGTTATCCCCTCGAAGACTGGGCTTATATTCCCGACTCGGCGAATGAACGATTGCTGAAACATTTCGAAACAAAAACGCTGAAAGGTTTTGGTGTGGATAAGCTCATAAATGCCGTGGTGGCAGCCGGCGCTATTCTTCATTATCTCGACCTCACACATCATCAGCAAACCGGACACATAACGCAACTTTCGCGCATTGAAGAAGACCGTTACGTGTGGCTCGACAGGTTTACAGTACGCAATCTCGAACTTTTTTCAACCATGAACGAAGGCGGAAAAAGTCTTGCAGATGTAATGGACAGAACCATAAGTCCGATGGGCGCACGTATGCTCAAACGCTGGATTGCGTTTCCGCTGAAAGATGTAAAACCAATCAACGAACGCCTGAGTGTAGTGGAATATTTTTTTCGTGAGCCGGAATTGAAACTTATGCTGGAGCAAAACATTACACTTATCGGTGATCTCGAACGAATAATTTCGAAAGTGGCTGTAGGTAGAATTAATCCGCGTGAGGTTGTTCAGCTAAAAGTTGCCCTGAAAGCCATTGAGCCGATAAAAGCTGCATGTGCCGAAACTGAAAATGCCAGACTCCAAAAAATAGCCGACCAGCTTAATGCCTGTCATCTCATATCAGAAAAAATTGAAAAAGAAGTAAATCCGAATCCGCCTTCGCTGATTAATAAAGGTGATATTATCCGCAACGGAATTAGCGCTGAATTAGACGAATTACGCATGATGGCGCATTCGGGTAAGGAATTTTTACAACGCATTCAGGACAGGGAAAGCGCTGAAACAGGTATTCCGAGTTTGAAAATCAGTTTTAATAACGTGTTTGGTTATTATATTGAAGTTCGCAACACGCATAAAGACAAAGTGCCCGAAACCTGGATAAGGAAACAGACGCTGGTAAATGCCGAACGTTATATCACGCAGGAACTGAAAGAATATGAGGAAAAAATTCTTGGAGCCGAAGAAAAAATTCTGTCGATAGAAACCCGATTATTCAACGAACTTGTTTTGGCGCTGGTTGATTATATTCCCGCGATACAATTAAATTCTAGTCTTATAGCGCAACTTGACTGTTTGTTGTCGTTTGCCAGAGTTTCAGCCGAAAATAAATATGTTCGCCCCGAAATTACCGATACCGATGTGATTGATATAAAACAGGGACGACATCCGGTAATTGAAAAACAACTTCCGGCAGGCGAAAGTTACGTTGCCAACGATGTTTATCTTGATAATGGCAGTCAGCAAATAATTATTATCACCGGTCCGAATATGGCAGGTAAATCGGCATTGCTACGCCAAACTGCCTTAATTACACTAATGGCTCAAACCGGTTGTTTTGTGCCTGTTGAAAGTGCGAGCATTGGCGTGGTGGATAAAATTTTTACCCGCGTTGGCGCGAGCGATAATATTTCGCAGGGCGAATCGACTTTTATGGTAGAAATGAACGAAGCCTCGAGTATTTTGAATAACCTCTCCAATCGCAGTTTGGTGCTTTTTGATGAACTCGGACGCGGCACAAGTACTTACGATGGTATTTCAATAGCGTGGGCAATTGTTGAATATATACATGAACACCCAGCGTTCAAAGCCAAAACACTTTTTGCAACACATTACCACGAGTTGAACGAGATGGAAAAATCCTTTTCACGCATCAAGAACTATAACGTTTCGGTAAAGGAAGTGGATAAAAAAGTGATTTTTCTGCGTAAACTTGTGAAAGGAGGCAGCGCGCACAGTTTCGGTATTCATGTGGCAAAAATGGCCGGAATGCCGCAGAGCATTGTGAAACGTTCCGAACAAATTCTGAAAGACCTTGAATCGGAAAACCGTCGTTCGGATGTTTCCAAACCCATTGGCGAAATTGCCCAACACCGCGAAGGATTGCAACTCAGCTTTTTCCAACTCGACGACCCTGTGCTTGAACAAATACGCGACGAAATCCTGAACCTGAACATCGATAACCTCACTCCACTCGAAGCGCTGAATAAACTTCACGGAATCAGGAAAATCATTTCAGGGAAAAAGAAGTAAAGGTTGTGTTTCACAAAATCATTTGGACTTTATTGAAAAACCAATGCTTGGGAGGTAGCTGGACCTATCCGAAGTTTGCCGAATAAAAGTAAATATCCCAAAGGAAAGGATATTTTCCCGATAATTAATCGTGTTCAACCCAAATCAATCGATTGGTGTCGAACCCGATTTTTTTGGCAATATCAAGATATGCCTTTCTAACATCTTCAGGAATGGTTTTTTCGCGTGCAAGTATCCATAAATAATCGAGGCTTCCACCGGCAATAAGTGCATATTTGTATTCCGGATCGAGCGCAATAACATTGTACGGAGCATAAAATGGCCCGAAAAAAGACACTTTCAGTGCTGCTTCATTTCGGTCGCTTCTGAATTTTGCTTTACCTATGGATTGTTTCCATATTTTATTCACATAATCGTAACCCCGATTATCAACTTTGATTGTTCCATTGGGATTGAGGCTGTAAGTGGCGGTAACATTGTTCAGGTTTCGCTCGAAACGAAAATCGAAACGGGCAATTTCGTACCATTTGCCTATATAACGGTCGGCATCAAACGGTTTTACCGCTTCTGCGCCTTTAGGAATTTGAGCACAGGCTCCTGCAAAAAACATAAAAAGCATGAGTGTCATAATACTTGCATTTGTTTTCATAATGATAACTATAAAATTAATCACCACAAATATATCTTAAATTGTTTGAATTGATGCAAGATTACTGATATTACATACAATAAATAATTATAAAAGTGTGCTGTTTTTTCTTTATCGATTAAACATTTAACTGCGAATTTCGTTTACCTTTGAACAAAGAAAAAAACTCAAATTTATGACTGATAATTTTGCACATCGTGCCGCCGAATGGGATAGTTCTTCGAAAATTGAAATGACTGAAAAATTTTCATCTGCCTTACGCAAAAAAATAGCAATTCAGAAAAACTGGAAAGCATTGGAAGTTGGCGCGGGAACCGGTTTGGTTGGACTTCAGATTTTGCCTGAAATAAATTCAATAGTTTTTGAAGATACTTCCGAAGCCATGCTCGGCATATTAAAACAAAAACTAAATGGAAATAAAAATGTGGAAATCTTAACCGGTGAAGTAACTGACTATAAAAATTCCGATATCGATTTTGTATTTTCATGTATGGCTTTTCATCACATTCCCGATACTGAAAAAACCTTGCAACATTTATTTGAAATCACAAAAACCGGAGCAGTTATTGCAATTGGCGATATCCGCACCGAAGATGGGTCATTTCATCATTTCGAGCCTATTCCGCACAAAGGTTTCGATACTGATGAACTTTCAGAAAAATTCAGAAAAGCCGGATTCGATGTGCTTTCAGCCGACACATATAATGTCCTGGAGAGAGAAAGAGTACCCGGAGTAATGGGTAAATATGAGCAGTTTTTGCTTATTGCCCTAAAAAAATAAAACAATAAACTAAACTTCCCGAACTGAGCTTTCGGGATTTTTTTCTTTTTCATGGTAATGTTCTCTGATTTCTTTCCATAAATCAGGTGCAACTTTCATTACAGGATTGTAAAACAGAGAATTATTAATGTTTTCCTTGTCAATTATTTCAAATTTTTCTTCCAAGGCTTGAAATACATTTATCAAAACACTTACAACCAAAGTAAATTTAATCGCGCCAAACAATCCTCCTAAAAACCTGTTAAGCCCACCCAACGATACCGCATCGAAAAGTTTGTCGAGTAAATGTGCTACTATCAGCATAATTACAACTATAACAATAAACAAAATAATGTAAGCTACAGGTTGTGCTGTTTTTTCTGAAAAGGAAAAAACATTTACTAAGACACCGCTAAACCGTGGCGAAAGGAACTTTGCTCCATAAATGCCAATAAAAATTGCGGCAAGCCCAATCAACTCCTTAATCAGACCTCTGAAAAGACCAAATACAAAACCAGCTGCTATCGGAATTAGTATTATAATATCTATCGTATTCATTAAAAGCGTATTTTCACAAAGCTAATAATTTTTTTTTGGAAAATGCAAATATTCCTTATTCAAATATTTTTTTGAAGCTTTTGAATCTTTAAATAATCATTAAAATGCACATAATCAGATAGTAATATAAATATGTAGTGTGTTAAAATTTTCTGGCACAATAATTGGATTATAGATTATACCGGTAAAAAATCATTAATTTCACTATTTCATAAAAAGTTCAACCAATTAAAAACTTACAGTCATGAAAGCAAATTTATTCAGTGTGATGATGGGGCTGTTATTAATAACCAGCACACAAGCATGGGCGCAACGCAAAGTTACTGTTGAAGCAGTAAGCGACGATATCAGTTATTACCTCGACCTTAAAGCCGTGGCATATATATTTGGCGAATCAGATAATTTGGAAGATTTCGAATACAAACTCAACGATCCTGATAATAATCTTTCGAACCTCGATTTAAACGGCGATGGATATATCGATTATTTGAGAGTGATTGAAACTAAAGAAAAAAACACACATCTTGTAGTAATTCAGGCAGTACTCGACAGAGATATTTATCAGGATGTAGCAACTATTGCGGTAGGAAAATCAAGATATAATAAAATGCAGATTCAGGTTATAGGCGATCCGTATATTTACGGTTACAACTACATAATTGAACCTTTCTATTATCGTACTCCTGTTATCGTGCGCTGGTTTTGGTCGCCTTATTATACTCGTTGGTATTCGCCCTACTACTGGGGATATTACCCACGCTTCTATAGCTACAGAAGTCCGGTTCACATAAACATTTATATTAATCATGTTCACAATCGTATTTACAAAGTGAATAACCAATACAATTATTCAAATAAAAATCGTTTCAGCGATTACGATAGAATTCACAGTTCTGTACGCAGAAACGATTACGAAAGAAATAACCCAGATAGAGCTTTTTCAACCCGCAACAGGGATGTACAAAACCACAGAGATTTAAAACCTGCAAGTGGACAAAATGACCAACGCACTAATAACAATGGTTACAACAACCGCAACAACAATGGAACTCGTGAGAATAATGAAGGAAACAGACGTAACGATAATTACAACCGCATGAACAACAATACTCCTGGCAGCGCAAGAGTTGAAAACAATAATTCGGAACGTAACGGTCGCACAGAAGGAACTCGAAATGAAAATTCAGGAACACGTAATAGTTCAAGAGAAAATAACGGTTATAATAGAGAGAGCAATAATCAATCAAACAACAGAAGCGGTTATGAAAACAGAAATGCAACTTCGCCACAACGTGAAAATGCAACAACTCGGACTCAGCCAAAACCTGAACAACGCCCTGCAAACTCCGAAACCAGACAAGCGCCAACAAGAACTCAGCAAAAGACTGAACGTCCTGCAAATTCTGAAACAAGACAAGCGCCAACAAGAAATCAACAACAAGCTGAAGTAAATCGTAAAAGTGAGCCTGCTCCTAAAGTACAGTCGAGACCGGAAACACAAACTTCAACAAGAAATACCCAGAGTAGCGCTCCCGCAAGAAAATCTCATGAGTCTTCGCGAAGCAACTCAGACAACAATAATTCAAACAACCAAAGTACAAGAAGATAAAAATCTGTTTTGAAAATAAATCTGTTTTGTTTAAAACGGGAATCACAAAAAAGGATTCCCGTTTTTGTTACATAAAATCTGACACTGAATAAAATCAGATTATTATACGGGAGCAATAATTTGCTTTGCCTTTGTCAAGTTTTATTTGTATATTTGTATGTTTTTTGCAAATATATTTTGTTTGATTAAAGAATAACACAACGCTTTTATTTACAGAATTTTATATTATAAATTTACAGATTAAAAATGATTGACGAAGAATTGAAAGCAAACACCGAATATGGTGCAAACAGTATTCAGGTACTCGAAGGGCTTGAAGCAGTGCGTAAACGTCCTGCAATGTACATAGGCGATATTAGTATTAAAGGTTTGCACCATTTGGTTTACGAAGTTGTTGACAACTCTATTGATGAAGCACTTGCCGGACACTGTGATTCAATTCATGTAACGATAAACGAAAATAACTCCATAACCGTGGTGGATAACGGACGCGGAATTCCGGTTGACATACACGAAAAAGAAGGAAAATCTGCGCTCGAAGTGGTAATGACGGTACTTCATGCCGGTGGAAAATTCGATAAAGACACCTATAAAGTTTCAGGTGGTTTACATGGTGTGGGTGTTTCTGTTGTAAATGCACTTTCATCAAAACTGGTAGCTACGATTAAACGTGAAGGCAATGAACATCGTCAAGAATTTGCATGTGGTATTCCTCAAACACCACTTGATGTAGTTAAAACTACCAATCGTACAGGAACTATGATTGAATTTTGGCCAGATGCAACCATCTTTGAAACCACAGAATTTCAATTTGAAATTTTAGCCACACGTTTTCGTGAATTTGCCTATCTTAATCCAAAAATTACGATTGAACTTAAAGATCAAAGAGATGGACGTGCAGAGGTTTATCATTTTGAAGGTGGTATTAAACAGTTTGTTGTAGATTTGAATAAAAAAGAGCAGGTTGCAGAAGCGGTTCATTATACAGCAAGTATTGAAGATGTTGAAGTTGATGTTGCAATGATGTATAACTCAACGTACAGTGAAATTCTCTACTCATTTGTCAATAACATTAAAACCATTGATGGTGGAACGCATGAGAGTGGCTTTCGTGCGGGTTTAACACGTGCTATTACAAACTACATCTCTTTAAATGCGGGCATTCGAGAAAAAGATGTCAAAATTACAGGCGATGATGTTCGTGAAGGTTTAATAGCCATTGTTTCTGTTAAAGTGCCTGAACCACAATTTGAGGGGCAAACTAAAGGAAAATTGGGTAGTTCTTATGTAAAACCTATTGTTCAAAAATCTATTATGGATTTAGGTCCTAATATGTTGAAAG
>CAYONE010000020.1:0-52621 GCA_964405245.1 uncultured Paludibacter sp. | reverse complement strand
CACTGTTCATTAACTACTCGCATTATGTCGCTTAATTTTGATTACTTACTTAAAAGTAATAGCAATTATTATAATTAGTGCCTTGGTTTTGAAGGTACTTACAAACTGAAAAATTTGTAGCAATTCTCCAGAAAATGCTGGCAAATTTAACTTAAATCATTTTTTAGTTGGCTTATTTAGTCATATTTACTTTTGATGCTGATGAATTAGTACCTTGGTTTTTAAGGTAAGAGCAGATCCAAAAATTTGTTAGTTGCTCTCCGGAAAGCACTCACAAATTTGACTTAATCCTTTTATTAATGGCTTTAATGCCATATTCAGGCAATTTTCAGTAGTATTATTCTGAAAATATCTACTTCAATTCTAATCACTCCATTGGGACTTCTGAAATCCCAAGATTCTCCACACATTTTTGGAATATAATGTTAAATCAAATTGATTTAGCCTTATAACTGTGGTTTTATTAGTTATAACTAATTTCTATTTATATGAAAACACTATTTGTACTGAATGGAGGCAAGGCTCTTAGCAGACAAGCCATATTATTTGGATTTATTATGAGTATGTTGGCAATTACAACAAACATATATGCTCAACAAGAAAAAGATTATCGTTCAATTCAATCGGGACTTTGGAATGTAGCTGATAATTGGGAATATTTTAACGGTACTGATTGGGAACCTGCAACTTATTACCCCGGCGAAATTTTAGCAGACAGTTGCAGGCAGGTTACCATTGAAACCGGACATGTTATTTCACTTACTTCGAATATGCTTGATACAGGGAAAATATGTTATTTGCTGATTAATGGACAATTATTGTTGCAAGGAGCCACAAATTCTGCAGTTCTGGTTGGTATAAATGTGCACGAAATAAGAGTTTACGGCACAATAAACTTTCAGAATAAAGTAATATTTAACCTTACCGACAGAACTGTTGTCAAGTTTTTTGGAGCAGGCAGCTTGGTAGGTGATTGCAGTAATAATCAGGAAATACAAATTGGAGGTATAAAAATTGCAGCCTGCAACGGAGCTCCCGGTAATGTATATACTTTTGATGAGTTAATGGATGCAGGTGGAACGCTCGATGCAAATATCGATTCACCCACACCATATTCTACTTATTATTGTGGATACAATGTACCACTTCAGGGTCACTTTGCAGGTGTTTATGGCACAACTACAGCCAATGGCTCTACTAACGGAGTAAACTATTCCTGGTATATTGATGGAAGTGCTATTTCAGGTGCAACGGGTATTTTAACGCTTAAAGGTTCATTATCAACAGTGTATAATTTTAAACCTTCAAATCCGCTTACGGTAGGCGAGCATAAAATTGCATTTAAAGTAACAACTTACAATGAAGACCTTCTTTATGAAAATACAGTTGAACATACTATCATTGTTCCTGATAGTGCAAAATGGACCGGAGCATCAAATAATGCATGGGAGACTTATACAAACTGGTTCAATGACTGCATCCCGGATGAAGACCGAAATGTAGAAATCGCCGGAGGATTAACAAATTATCCCACCATCAGTTCAGCTGCTGACTGTAAAAATTTAACAATAAGGAGTGGCGCCACATTGCTTGACAATAGCCTTCTTACAGTTCACGGCACTTCTAATGTTGAACAATATCTTTTAGAATCACGCAGCTGGTATATGAGTTCTCCTGTTTCAAATGTAGCTTTACCTGAAACAGGTTATACACTTTGGTCTTATCCTGAATCAGATGCAAATCAAAATATTAATGGTACAACTCCATTTACATGGACAAGAGGTAACTACTGGAATAGGCCTACAGGAAATTTTGAAGTAGGAAAGGGGTATATTGTTGTACCACAAGCAGCTGAAACGTTTATCTTTACCGGAACTTTGAATTCTGGTGATGTTATCCTATCCGGTTTAACAAAATCCTATGTAAATAATCCTGTATAACATGGTTTTCATTTAGTTGGCAATCCCTATCCTTCGTATTTGGACTGGGGAATTCCAACAGGTGAAAATACATCATCGGGAGCAATAAAAACAAATTTGGATCCCACTATGTGGTATAGAGTAAGGTATCTGGGTGTATATCAATTCTATACATACAGTGCTGCTTCAGGATTAAGTGTGCCGAGCGGAAGAGGTGTTACCCGATATATTCCACCTATGCAGGCATTTTGGGTTAGAGTAACTTCAGAGCCAGGACAAGTTGAATTTAATAACTCTATTAGATCGCACCGTGATATTGCAGCAAATATGTTTAGAGCACCTGCTGCTGATACAAAGCAAGTACTCAGGTTCAAAGTATCAAATGGTACCTATGGTGATGAAGCAATAATTGCATTTATTGACAACGCTTTAGATACACGGGATTGTTACGATTCTGAAAAAATGACAAGCGGCAATGTAAATATTCCGGAGATTTTCACAATGTTGGATGGTAAGGAAATCGTTATCAATGGAATGGCAAAATTTACCGGCGAAAAAAATGTAAATTTAGGATTCAGAACGCTTTTGGATGCTCAAGCAGATTATACACTTCAACTTAATGAAATGAAAGGCTTCCCAGAAGGAACTGTAGTGAAGGTAAAAAACAATATCTCGCTCAACGAAATATTGATGACAGAGGGTGCAGTATTGAATTTTTCATCAGGTAAATTAACAAACCGGAATACGTTTACGATTTATATCACAATACCTGAAAACAGCACACCCGAAGTTTTGCCCGATGATTCCGACAAGCCAGATCCAGAGCCTGAATACCAGCAAAATATTACAGTAAGTACGCGGAAAAACGGACAAATAGTAGTAAAATGTTTAGAAACTATTGAACGCGGGGCTACAGTAACAGTTTGGAATTCAGACGGTGTCAGGTTGGCTACTGCACCACTCAGGGGTGAAACTACAGTTATTAATATAAAGTTTGCTCCAGGTATTTATTCGGTAGTTGTAAATAATGGCGGTGTCATTACCAATCGTAAAATTATAGTTGGGTAATGCGAGTTTTAACTTTTAATAAAAAATGGTATGAAAAATAAAAGGAATTACGAAATACCGGAATTAGTAGAAGTGAAGTTGGATAATGAAATTTCATTAAAACTTGCTACACCTCCAATTGAGCCTTTAAGACCATATTATGAGTTTAATGAAGAGGAGAATTATGACAAGAGTCCTTTTGAATAAATATAAAAAAACCAGCGAGAAATATTAATTAATTATTGCTTTATAAATAAACCTGACTCGATATAAAAACTAGTCAGGTTTTTTTTGTATTCCCAACAAACTACAAGTTTTTCTCAGTCTTACTCTCAAAAACATATATGCTATTCATAATTTTTTCGAGAAATCTTTCAATAGATTTTTAATGAAAAGTATTGTATTAAAATAAACTCAATAAATTCAATTTTCCACTCGATTTATTAAGCTAAAGTATTTTTTTTCAAGTAATTATATAACTTAAAAGAATTCCATTTAATATATTTTGATATAATTCAAGTACTAATTTAGCACTTTTTTAACTATTAATCATTAAATATCTGTATATCAATTTAAAAATTATTATATTTCAAATTTTACTGAAATTAATATTATATCTTTGCGCTGTTTTTTAGGTTGAAAATCAACTATTTGATTTCAAATATTATTCTCACATTAAAAAATAATCGATTTACCGACTTGCCGATAGATTTTGAATAACAGCTTATCATAAGTTTATTAAGTTTTGATAGTTGAAATCCCTTTGTTTATAAATTAAAATTTCAATTGCTTTTTGGGGGAAATGTAGTTTTACTTCGGGTAATATTACTAAGTTGTAACTTATAAAAAGTTATGCAGATTTTTTGTATAAAATGAATATTAATAAAAAAATAATATCAATTAAGTGATAGAATTATTAAATTTATTTTGGTACTATTTTCCAATGTAACAACATTAAATGAATAATGCCTTTAAATTGATTATTGGTATGATTTTAAATTTTTAAAAGGCTTAGTAAAAATGTAAATATTATTTATAAATTTAAAACATTATAATACAATAAATTAACAACAAAAAATTAATTAAAAAAAACAACGTTATGAAAACAAACCAATTTTCCTTTTCTTCAAAATTTCAAGACTTATTTTCTAATCTAATTTCGTTACGTAACACTGCATTAGCATTGTTATTTTTTTTTAGCATTAAGTACCTTAACGGCAATTGCGCAAACACCTACTCAGCAAATAGTTAGGCTGAAGGTTTCAAATGGATCCCTTTCTGATGAAACTGTATTGAACTTTATGAAATATGCAACCGAAGGTTTAGACTATTACGATTCAAGAAAAATACTGAATAACAATGAAATACCCGAAATTTATACTATAGTTGAAAATACTATACTGGTAATAAATTCTATGCCTTTACTTACCGCTAATAAAGAGGTAGTTGTAGGTTTTAAAACCAGCATTGCAGGTATATTTACTATTTCAAATAATGAGTTTACAGGTTTTCCTGCTGGTACAAAGGTTATATTGGTTAATAATAATACAAACGAACAAATAGTAATTTCAGATGGTTCAGTTTATACTTTTGCCTCAGGTGTAGTAACAAATAATACTATGTTTACCGTAAAAATAGTTTTTGATGATTCAACACCAGATCCGGATCCTGTTCAGGACATTATATTTTCAGTAAATGAGAACAATAGAATTATGATTACATGTAATGAGCCAATTGTTAAAGGTGCTACATTTAAAGTTACTTCTACGATGGGAAAAGTGGAATTTAAAGGTAAAATAACTAATGAAGTTACATTAGTGAATAAAAAACTTTCTATAGGAACTTATATTGTTACTGTTATAAATGGTGGAATAGTAACAACAGGAAAAGTTTCAGTTGGAAATTAATATGTGTTAATAAATCAAATTTAATATATTGATAAAGAGCAAAATCCTGAAAAATGGAATTTTGCTCTTTTTTTGTGCATTTAATTCTATATCGAAATTTTGATTCAATTTTGCATAAAAATTTTCTCTATCTTTGAACCTTATTATGCCAGGCATTTATATACACATACCTTTTTGCAAGCAACGTTGCACTTATTGCGATTTTTATACCCGTGTTGACAACGGGCATATTCATCAATTTTTAAATGCATTAAAAAAGGAAATTGAAATCAGAAATAAATATATTTCCAAACCTGTAAATACAATTTACTTTGGCGGAGGAACACCGAGTTTATTAACCAAAGAACAGCTTATTGATATTTTCGATACTATTTCAGAAAATTTTCAGGTATCAGAAAATGCCGAAATTACTCTCGAAGCCAACCCTGATGATTTATCCGAACAATTCCTAACGGATTTGAAATTAACGCCTGTTAATCGTTTAAGTATTGGAATTCAATCGTTCAACGATGAAGATTTGCAATTTATGCATCGCAGGCATACAGCCAAAGAAGCAATTAATGCCGTTCAAAAAGCGCAAACATTGGGTTTTAACAATATCAGCGTTGATCTTATTTATGGTTTGCCGGGTCAAACTCTCAGGCAATGGAATTCAAATCTTGCAAAAGCATTCGATTTAAACATTCAACACATTTCAGCGTATGGGTTAACCTATGAAAAAGGAACTCCACTCTACAAGCAACGTGAAAAAGGAATACTAAATACCTGCACTGATGATTCTATGAACCGGATGTTTACTTCATTATTAAATAAAATGAAACAAAACGGTTTCGAAGCTTATGAGATTTCAAATTTTGCAAAACCTGGTTTCCGCTCAAAACATAACAGTTCATACTGGAAGCAGGAATCTTATCTCGGACTCGGACCATCAGCACATTCATACAACGGAATTTCACGTCAATGGAACATTGCTTCAATTAAAAAATACATCGATGCAATTGAAAATAATACAGGCTTTTTTGAAACAGAAATTCTTACTAAAAACGATCGTTACAACGATTATATTATGGTTTCCTTACGTACGAGCGATGGTGTTGATTTAAACTATATTACTGAAAATTTTGAAAAATATTATTCCCTGAATTTTTTGAAGTTAATTGAAAGTTTTATTAAAACCAGACATGTAATTGTAACTAATCATCAATTTACACTGAGTGAAAAAGGAATATCAATTTCCGATTTTATTATAAGTAAACTTATGATGGTTTGAAAAATATAATCATACAGTATAGTTTTGCTTAATTTTCCGAGTTTATTTACTAAAAAATTATTGTAAATTTGTCGCGCATCTTCAATATTTAAAATCTATGGCAATAAAAGCAAAATCAAATGCTTTTCGAACTAAATTCCGGAAGTGGTTTTGGTGGTTATTTGTATCAGGAGTATTTCTCCTTGCAGTGATGTTTACGTTTATTTCATTAGGTTGGGTAGGTTATCTTCCTCCAATCGATGAACTCCAAAATCCTATCAACAAGTACGCTACCGAAATTTATTCTTCCGATCTTAAGTTAATCGGTCGTTTTTCTCGTAGTACCGAAAATCGTGTCAAGGTTGATTATGAACAGATTTCACCGCATGTTATCAATGCTTTGGTAGCTACTGAAGATGTTCGTTTTTATAATCATTCAGGTATCGATGGAATTGCGCTTGGCAGATCTATTATTTTAAGAGGAATTTTTCAGAAAAAAAGCGCAGGTGGTGGCAGTACGCTCACACAGCAACTTGCAAAACAGCTTTACTCACCCGATGTTGAAAATATAGTACAACGTGTCCTTCAAAAACCTATAGAATGGGTTATTTCAGTGCAACTTGAACGTCTGTACACTAAGGAAGAAATTATTACCTTGTATCTTAATCAGGTTGGATTTCTAAACAATGCAATCGGTATTAAATCAGCAGCGCAGGTTTATTTCAGTACTACGCCCGATAAATTAAAAATTGAAGAGGCAGCAACTTTGGTTGGAATGTGTAAAAATCCCTGGCTTTTCAATCCAGTACGTTTTAACGAACGATCAAAAGGCAGACGAAACGTGGTTTTAAACCAAATGTATAAAGCTGATCTTCTTACAAAAACAGAGAAAGATTCTCTCAGTAATCTTCCTCTTACACTTAATTATCAAAAAGTTGATCACAAAGCCGGACTTGCTCCATATTTCAGAGAATATCTCAGGTTAATTCTTACTGCCAAAGAGCCTGTAAGAAGCAAATATGCCAGTTGGCAGGAACAAAAGTTCATTGACGATTTATGGCAATGGCAAAATAATCCATTGTATGGTTTTTTTGAGAAAAACCGTAAACCCGATGGAAGTAAATACAATATTTATCTTGATGGACTAAAGATTTATACTACCATCGATTCGAGAATGCAGAAATATGCCGAAGATGCTGTTCATGAACATATCACTGAAATTCAAAAAACATTTTTTGCTGAAAAGAAAGGCAGAAAATACGCACCGTTCTCAAAAAACCTTACACCTGAAGAAATTGATGGAATTATGAATCGTTCGATGAAGCAATCGGATAGATATTATCGGATGAAAGCAGCCGGAGCAAGCGAAAAAGAAATTATGGCATCTTTTCATAAACCTGTGGAAATGCAGGTATTTACTTACGATGGATTGGAAGATAGAAATATGTCGCCTTATGATTCCATCAGATATATAAAACATTTTTTACGTTGTGGATTTATGTCGATGGATGCAAAAACCGGTTTTGTAAAAGCTTATGTTGGCGGACCTGATTTCTCGCACTTTCAATACGATATGGTTAGTGTCGGACGTAGGCAGGTGGGTTCTACAATAAAACCATATCTTTATACATTGGCAATGGAAGAAGGCATGTCGCCATGTGATAAAACAGTAAATCAGCCTATTACACTTAAAGATGGTAATGGAAGACCATGGACTCCCAGAAACTCATCAAAATCAAGAATTGGCGAAACTGTTACTTTACGCTGGGGTCTTGCAAATTCCAATAACTGGATTTCGGCATATCTTATGAGCCTTTTTACACCTGAATCACTAGTAAAACTTATGCACTCATTCGGAATTCGCGGTTATCTTGATCCGGTAGTTTCGTTATGTCTTGGACCTGCCGAAATTTCAGTGTCCGAAATGGTTGGTGCTTATACAGCATTCCCGAATAAAGGAATAAGAGTCGATCCGCTTTATATAACCCGTATTGAAGATGATAACGGCAATTTAATTGCACGTTTCACTCCCCGAATGTACGAAATAATCAGCGAGTCAACAGCATCAAAAATGATTTATATGATGCGCAGCGTGGTTGATGGCGGAACAGGAGGAAGAATACGAAGTCGTTATGGTTTAAGAATGCAGATGGGCGGAAAAACCGGAACAACACAAAACAATTCCGATGGTTGGTTTATGGGTTATACACCTTCGCTTGTTTCGGGAGTTTGGGTTGGTGGCGAAGACAGGGACATTCGTTTTGATGGTATGGCTGAAGGTCAGGGTGCTGCTATGGCATTGCCAATTTGGGCATTGTATATGAAAAAAGTGTTGAATGATCCTTCAGTTGGTTATTCGGCAAATGAAGTTTTTGAACAAAGCCGAACTTTCGATTGCGATACTAATCCATTCGATGATTAATGTTAAATAATAATCACTGATTTTTAAACGAAACGCAAATAATTGTAAGAAATATGATTATTTGCGTTTATTGTTTAAGTATTAAACTTTATGGTTTTAAATTTGTCTGTTGAAAAGATTAATTTTTCCAAAAGTAAATGTTTTTTGGTTGAAGTAAATTTTTATTTAGAAAAATAATAAAAAGAAGTTTTTGTAGTAACCAAAAACGCTTTGATTATATTCAGCAATATGAAAAAACTATTTTTTATATCGATATTTATTATATTGGTTTTACCAGCATTCGGACAATGGAATACCGACCGAATATTGACCATAGGTAGAAATGCCTTGTATTTTGAAGATTACGTGCTTTCAATTCAATACTTCAATCAGGTTATAAAAATTAAACCTTATTTGGCTGAACCATATATGTATAGGTCGATTGCAAAAATTCAGCTTGGCGATTTTCAGGGAGCGCTTGTCGATGCTAATGAAGCTATTGAGAGGAATCCTTTTGTTCCACAGGCATTTTATGTTCGCGGGTTTACACTCCGAAAATTGGGGAAATTTCAGGAGGCTGCAATTGATTTTTCAAAAGCGTTGGAATTCAGCCCAGATAATCTGAATTTACTTATGAACAGAATGGATGCTCTGGAACAAACCGAAGATTATACCGGAGCTCTTAAAGATATTGATAAATACATGAAAATGAGTCCGAAAACTCATGTTTTGTATTATGAAAAAGGACGATTACAATTGTCGATGAAAGATACAATTGCCGCCGAAAAATCGTTTAATAGATTTATTGAACTCGATAGTACCAATAGTGTGGGATGGAGTGCACGCGCTTTACTGCGTATGCAAAAAAATGATGTTGAGGGCGCCTATAATGATTATTCCAAAGCAATCCGACTAAATTCTACTTATTCTGGCGATTACATAAACCGTGGAATTATTAATGTGCAGAGAAATCGTTTTCGCGAAGCATTAAGCGATTATGATTACGCCATAAAACTCGATAGTAAAAGCTCGTTAGCTTATTACAACAGGGGTTTGTTGCGTGCAAGTTTGGGCGATAACAACAATGCAATATCCGACCTTACAAAAGTTATTGATCTTGATTCGGCAAATGTTGAAGCACGTTTTCGGAGAGCATTACTCGAAAATTCTTTAGGCCAGTATAAATATGCTATCGCCGATTTTAATCATCTCATTAAAATATATCCGAATTTTATACCAGCATATTTAGGCATAGCCGAAGCACAGGATGGATTGGGAAATAAAAAAGAAGCTTTCCGATACAGGCAACTTGCTTACGAAATTGAGAAAAATAAAGATCAGCTAAAAAAACAAAATGACGAAATTAAAGCTGATAATATTATGGCGGCGAATGCGCCAAAAAGCTCTTCGGGTAAGCGAACAGAATTTTTTAATAGATTTATCACGCAAAATATCGATGATAATCAAACTGAGTCGAAATATGGAGATTCAAAACGTGGCGCTATTCAGGAAAGATATGCTGATGTTATTAACGAGCGTAACTTCGTTATTACTTATTACGCCAAAACCGATGAGTTAAGAAGAACAAATCTTTATCATCCCTTGCTGGAAAACTACAATAAGAGTAAAAAGATTGTGTCTGCATTTAAAATTACTAACAACGAAATTCCTTTATCATCAGAACAGGTCGATCGACATTTCGAAACAATTGATGCACTTTCTCAAAAAATTGAAAACGATTCGCGAAACGCCGACCTGTATTTTTTTAGAGCTATGGAATTTTCATTAGTTCAGGACTTTAACAGTTCAATTGAAGATTTGAACAAAGCGCTTTCGTTACGTTCAGATTTTGTTATAGCATATTTTTGTCGCGCAAATATACGAAATAAACAATTGGAATATCAAAAAAGTAATATAACCGAAACAGTGCCCAAAGCTGCATCAGGCAAATCTGAAAAAATTAAACCTATTTCTGCCGAAGATCAGTATAAGTTTGATACCGAACTTATTATGCGCGATTATGAAAAAGTAATAGAACTTCAGCCAGATTTTTATTTTGCTTATTTCAATAAAGCCAATGTTTTAAGCGCACAGGGCGATTTCAAATCGGCGATTTCGCACTTTTCGAAAGCCATAGAACTTGAGCCTGATTTTGCAGAAGCATATTTCAACAGAGGACTTACCAATTTGTTTATTGGCGAAGAAGCTAAAGGTAAAGCTGATTTAAGTAAAGCCGGTGAGTTGGGAATTTACCAATCGTACAATTTATTGCAACGACTAAAATAATCAGCAAAGTATTGCTCTTTTGCAATTTGAAACTGAATTTTTACATACCAAAAATGTAAAAAATCAGTATTCAGATGTAAAATGGAATTTAATGTTTTTGAAATCGTTTTGAGCCATTTGCAACACATAAGCTGAGTCAGCCATAAACACATCACGTCCTTCGCGGTCGGTAGCCATATATTGAGCTTTACGTTTTCTGAAGTTATCAAGTTCAACAGGATCGTTGCTTTCTATCCAGCAGGCTTTATACATCGATAGTGAATCCCATCTACATTGTGCACCATACTCGTGCAATAATCTATACTGTATAACTTCAAACTGTAGTTGACCCACAGTTCCGATTATTTTCCGGTTATTATACTGGCTTGTAAAAAGCTGTGCCACACCTTCGTCCATCAACTGATTAACCCCTTTATCCAATTGTTTGGTTTTCATTGGATCGGCATTTTCGATATATTTAAACATTTCCGGAGAAAAACTTGGCAGACCTTTGAAATGTAGAGTTTCGCCTGAAGTTAATGTATCGCCAATTTTAAATGTACCGGTATCAGGCAAACCAACTATATCGCCTGCATAAGCCTCGTCAACCGTTTCCTTTTTCTGAGCCATGAAAGCAGTAGGAGAGGAGAAACGCATCATTTTTCCATGACGGATATGTTTGTAGTTTACGTTACGTTCAAATTTTCCGGAACATATTTTTATAAACGCGATACAACTCCTGTGATTGGGATCCATGTTTGCATGAATTTTAAAAACAAATCCACTGAAATTTTCTTCGTAAGGATTAACGTTTCGTTCTAATGTTTTTACAGGAAGTGGCGAAGGCGCTATTTCCACAAAACAATCGAGCAACTCTTTCACTCCAAAATTGTTTAAAGCGCTACCGAAAAATACAGGAGCAAGATTTCCCTGAAGATATTTATCAGTATCAAAATCAGAATAAACACCCTGAATCAACTCCATATCTTCTCTGAGTTTTTCTGCATCGTGCTTACCTACACGGTTTTCAAGTTCGATGGAAAAAATATCGTCTAATTTTACAGACTCGCTAATAGTTTGTTTGTTTGGAGTGTAAAGTTCTAAATTATCGCGATAAATATTGTAAACTCCTTTAAATGTAAAGCCTTGATTTATAGGCCAGCTAAGCGGTCGAACAGCAATTTGCAGTTCAGCTTCGAGTTCATCGAGCAAATCAAAAGCATCTTTACCCTCGCGGTCCATTTTATTTACAAAAATCATTACCGGAGTGTTTCTCATTCGGCAAACATTCATCAATTTCCGGGTTTGTGCTTCAACTCCTTTGGCGGCATCAACCACAATTATTACGCTGTCAACAGCAGTTAAAGTCCTGTAAGTATCTTCGGCAAAATCCTGATGACCCGGCGTATCTAAAATATTAATCTTAAAATCACGGTACTCAAATCCCATTACTGATGTAGCAACAGAAATTCCGCGTTGCTTTTCAATTTCCATCCAGTCGGATGTAGCGGTTTTACGGATTTTATTTGATTTTACAGCTCCTGCAATATGAATTGCACCCCCGAACAATAATAATTTTTCGGTTAACGTAGTTTTTCCGGCATCAGGATGACTGATAATCGCAAATGTTCGTCGGCGTTGAATTTCTGATTCTAATGACATTAAATGTTTTTTTTAAAAATATGTAAAATCCAGATTATAAGTTATATATGGATTTTTTTGTGAAATTAAAAGTTAAACACAAATTTAGCAAAAAAATGAGCTACAAAAAAAATATGACTTTTCCTGCTTAAAATTTCATTTATATATATGACAAATACTTTAATTAAAAATAATGATGATTCAAAATTGTCAAAATTAAAAACTCTAACAAACAGAAAGTTTGTCAGAGCTTAAATTGTGACCCCGGTGGGGTTCGAACCCACGACCCACAGATTAAGAGTCTGTTGCTCTACCAACTGAGCTACGGAGTCAGTTTTTTGTTTTGAGCTTGCAAAATTAGCATTTTTTTCTCAAACTAAAAAACAAACTCTATTTTTCCTCATTAAAATTTTAAGTATCTAATTATAAATGAATTAAATTAAATAAATAAGTTATGAAAATGCTATTGTAGAACTTGACTTTTGCAAGTATAAGTAGTTGAATTTATTGTATCAAAAAAGGTGTTCAGTTTTACATAAGTTTTAATTTTTCGGAAAAAATGAGTAAATTTGCACTCAATTTAAAAAAAGGAATTATTTCTTGGATGCTGTTATAAATTGATTTATTAAAATGCATATTATTAGCATTATAGTATGATTTTATTTAGAAAATCAAAAAAAAATATTATTTTTCAATGAATAAAATTTAATTAAATATCAAATGAAACCTACATTATTTGTACTTGCTGCCGGAATGGGTAGTCGTTATGGAGGATTGAAGCAACTTGATGGATTAGGACCTAATGGTGAAACAATCATGGATTATTCTATTTACGATGCTATCCGGGCAGGATTTGGAAAAGTTGTGTTTGTAATTCGCCAAAGTTTCGAAAAAGATTTTCGTGAAGTTGTAATTAACAAGTTCAAAAACCTGATAGATACTGACGTAGTGTTTCAGGATATCAGCAACATTCCCGAGGGTTGTACTTACAATCCTGAAAGGGAAAAACCATGGGGAACTAATCATGCTGTGCTAATGGGTAAAGATGTAATAAAAGAACCATTCGCGGTAATAAATGCTGATGATTTTTACGGGAAAGAATCTTTTCAGGTTTTAGCTGATTTTTTAAGAAGTGTTGAAGGAAAGCAAAACGAATACTGCATGGTAGGCTATCATGTTGGTAATACTCTTTCTGAAAGCGGTTCAGTAAGTCGTGGTATTTGTGTAGTTGATGAAAATAATAACCTCAAAACCGTTGTTGAACGTACTCATATCGAAGAAAAGGGTGGAAAGATAATTTTTATCGATGAAAAAAATGAAGAAGTTTCGATACCTTCAAATACGCCTGTATCGATGAATATGTGGGGATTCACACCTGATTATTTTGATTATTCCGTAGAATATTTCAAAGATTTTCTTGCTGAAAACGGACAAAAACTCAAATCCGAATTCTATATTCCTTTGGCGGTAAACAATTTAATTGTATCTGAAAAGGCTACTTGCAAGGTTCTCGATACTACTTCAAAATGGTTTGGTGTAACTTATGCCGAAGATAGACCACAGGTTGTATTAAAAATTAACGAACTTATTCGTAAAGGAATTTATCCGGAAAAACTCTTTTAAAAAAAATTAAACTAATGGCAAAAGTATTAGTTACAGGTGGAACAGGTTATATTGGTTCGCATACAGCTGTCGAATTAATTAATGAAGGTTATGAAGTTGTAATTGTTGATAATCTCTCTAATTCGAACATAGATGTTCTGAACGGTATTGAAAGAATAACTGGAGTACGTCCTCTATTTGAAAATATTGATTGTGTAGATTATGTTGCACTCGATAGAATGTTTGAAAAGCATAAAAATATCAGCGCTATCATTCATTTTGCCGCGAGTAAGGCTGTGGGCGAATCTGTTGAGAAACCTTTACTTTATTATCGTAACAATCTTGTTTCGCTTATCAATATTTTACAGTTAATGCCTGTTCATAATGTGAAACACTTTGTATTTTCGTCATCATGCACAGTTTATGGTCAACCAGATATTCTTCCTGTTACCGAAGATGCGCCTATAAAAGTAGCATTATCGCCTTACGGAAATACAAAACAAATAGGTGAGGAAATTATTCGCGATACAGTTTACGCGAATTCATTTTACAAGTCGATAATTTTACGTTATTTCAATCCTATTGGCGCGCATCCTACTGCTGAGATTGGCGAATTGCCCAATGGAGTTCCTAATAATTTACTTCCGTTTGTAACTCAAACCGCAATTGGTCTTCGCAAGCAACTTAGCGTATTTGGCGATGATTATAATACGCCTGATGGTTCGTGCATTCGCGATTATATCAATGTGGTTGATCTTGCAAAGGCACACGTTATATCGGTAAAACGACTTATTGAAAATCTTTCGCCGGAACAGGTGGAGACTTTCAATCTTGGAACCGGGCGTGGATTGTCGGTACTCGAAATTATAAACTCATTCGAAAGAGTTAATAATGTGAAAGTGCCATATAAAATTGTAGGTCGTCGCGAGGGAGATATCGAAAAAGTATGGGCTGACCCAACTTACGCTAATGATGTTTTAGGTTGGAAAGCGCAGGAAACTGTTGATGACACGCTACGAAGCGCTTGGAAATGGGAAAAGAAACTTGCAGGAAAAGAATAAGTTTTGTAAATCAATAAATTGTACAAATTAAAAACAAATAATATCACTATCAGTTGAAATTATTTGTTTTTTTATTTTTAGCTTAATTGCTTTAATTCCCGATTTTATATCAACTATAAAATTATTTTTGCATTATTAACTATATTTGAAATGTCTAAACGCAATATAAATGAATATTTTAATTCGAAAATATATTGAAAAGCAATTATATTCAACTGTATAAAACTATAAATGTAAAACTTATCCCGATAGGCGGATATTAAATAAAAATTAATATGAAACTTTACCCTTTAAAATTTAAACCAATATTAAAAGAACGAATCTGGGGTGGTTCTAAACTAACTACTGAGTTTAACAAAGCTGCTTCCTTGCAAAAAATTGGTGAGAGTTGGGAACTTTCAGCCTGCGAAGGCGATGAATCGGTAGTGAGTAATGGCTTTCTTCAAGGTAATACGCTTACCGAATTAATAGAGATTTATATGGGTGAACTGGTAGGAGAGAGCGTATACCAGCATTTCGGATTAAATTTTCCGTTACTTTTTAAACTTATTGATGCTGCTGAATATCTTTCGATTCAAGTACATCCCAATGATGAAGTAGCTGCTGAACGCCATAATTCGTTTGGAAAAACCGAAATGTGGTATGTAATTGATGCGGAACCGGACGCAGAATTAATTGTTGGATTTAATGAGGGTTGTACAAAAGAAGATTATATCAACGCACTTGAACATAACGATGTAGAAAATATTCTGAAAAAAGTATCGGTTACGAAGGGCGATGTAATTTTTATTCCAGCCGGTTTGGTTCATGCTATCGGAAAAGGAATTCTGCTTGCCGAAATACAGCAAACCAGCGATATTACTTATCGGATTTATGATTATAACAGACTTGACGATAAAGGAAATGCACGTCAACTGCATGTAGAAGAAGCGCTTGATGTAATAAATTTTGATAAAGTTGAAGCGCCAAAGATTATTTATACAGAAAAACTTAACGATATAATTCCTTTAGTTTCGTGCGATTATTTCACTACAAATCTGATAACTTTCGATGATGAGGTCATTAGAAATTATGGTGAAATTGATTCATTTAAAGTATATATGTGCACCGAAGGTGCTTTTAAAATACTTTTTGATGAAAATTATACAGTTGTAAACAAAGGAGAAACCGTCCTTATTCCGGCTTCAATTGGCGAAGTAATTTTTATTCCAGAAAATAATACAACCGTTCTCGAAGTTTTTGCAGGTAATATCTGAAAATTAATTTATTGATTGTTTCCAAGTAATTCGGTAGCATTGGCAAGGGCGGCTTCACTTATGGTGTGGCCGCTCAGCATTTGAGCTATTTCTTTAATACGCTCGTCGTTAGTAAGCTGTTTCATAAACGTACGTGCCTGATGCCCAGTTTCGTCTTTGAAAACTTTAATATGCTGATTTCCTTTAGCGGCTATTTGCGGTAAATGCGTAATGGTAATAACCTGCATGTTTTTGCTTACCGAATACATAATTTCACCCATACGATGAGCAATTTCGCCTGAAACACCCATATCAATTTCATCGAAAATTATGGTTGGCAATGCAGTTTTACCTGCAATCAGTGATTTAATACAAAGCATTAATCGTGAAATTTCGCCCCCCGATGCCACTTCGTGAACTGCTTTAAGAGTTTGGTTTTTATTGGCCGAAAAGTAAAACTTTACTTCATCAAGTCCGTTTGCCGTAAGTGTACTTTCAGTATTTACACGCACTTCAAAACTAATATTCGGTACACCCAATTGTTTCATTAATGTTGAAACGTGTGTTTCAATAGGTTTGCAGGCAGCTTTTCTTTGTTTTGTAAGTTCTCCTGCAAGGTTTATAAGCTCTGATTCAATTGCAGCAATTTCTTTTTGCAAAACTTCAATGCGTTCAGTGTCCTGCTCTGTTTGTTGAAATTTTTCGGCCAATTCATCGCGTAACTGAATTAATTCTTCTACCGTTTTTACTCTGAATTTATTTTGCAACGAATATATTTCGTTCAATCTTTCCTGCATTTGTTCCAGCTTCTGTGGCTGAAAATCAATTTTATCAGAAAAAACTGAAATTTCCGAAAGAATATCTTTTAGCTCAATGTATGTGGTTTCAAGTCTGTCATTCCACAAAGAAGCTTCCTGAACATACTTTTTTACACCATTGATTAACTGAATATTTTCTTTTAGTAGAGATAATGTTTTTTGTTCGCCAGCAAAAAGTTCAACTGATTTTTCAAAAGTAGCTATTATTTCAGCTGCATGACTTTGAATTTCAAAATCTTTTTCAATTTCGGAAAATTCTTCTACAGAAAGTCGCGCATCGGTAAGTTGATTAAATTGAAATTCGAAAAAATCGATTTCAGATTTTTCCTGTTCATTTTCCTGAATCAGAACAGCCAATTCTCTTCTTTTTTTCAGAAAAGCATTGTAAAGTTGCTTGTATTTGTTTAATAAATCATTATTTGCAGCTATGGCATCAACAACACTTAACTGAAATCCGTGATTCATCAACAACAAGTTTTCGTGTTGAGAATGAATATCAATAAGTTGTTCCGATAAATCGCGTAGAATATTCAAACTGACGGGAGTATCATTAATAAACGAACGTGATTTTTGCAAACTGATTTCACGTCGTACAATGCAGTTTGATGCATCGTAATCCAATTCGTTTTGTTCGAAAAAAGGTATAAGATTTTTATTTTCTGAAATATCGAAAACTGCTTCAATAACGCATTTTGAATCTTTCGAGCGTATTAATTTTGAATCGGCGCGTTGACCAAAAACAAGACCGAGCGCGCCAAGTATTACAGATTTTCCGGCTCCGGTTTCACCCGTGATTACAGTAAATCCGTTGTCAAATTGAATATCAAGTTCATCAATTAAAACGTAATTGTTTATATAGAGTGATTTCAGCATATTTTTAAAATTGAATATCCTAATGCTACAGATTTAGCATTTTAGTGTATCTTTCCGATTGTGTGGGATTTACATCGTTCAATATTTCAGAAACAATCTTTTTTTCCTTATCAGGTGCTTTCGAAAATATATTCAAAATTTCATCGGTTTTAGCATCGAGAAATGCCGCAATGGCAATTGCCGATGGACGACTGCGATTTGTTTCACGAAGTACAGGAATGCCTTCAGCAATTTTTGCGCGTGCGTTGGTCACATTCAGTGTCATTTCGTCAAGTCCGAGTCGGTGATAATCGTAAAAATAACTTCTGAATTCTTTAAATGCTTCATCAGTCAGGTTATTTATCAGGGCATAGCGGTTACGATTATTTTCAAAAGCTTTCCATCCTGCAAGGTCAGCCGATTGTGCCATATTTACAATTCGTTCGGCAGCCTGAAAATATGGCGTTCCACCAAATCGGGAATACGAATCCATATCAAAACCTATTATCAGGTAAACATAATATGACAGCACAGCAGTTAGATTTGAAGTTATGGTGTTTTCGTTAATCTCTAGTTGGTCGAATTCTTTATAATTGAATGTAAAGCTGTTGTCCTTAAAATTGAAAAGTGTTGTGTTATAACCCGAATTATAAACCGGACGACGCGATTGCACCTGAATTTCGGCAGTCAAAATTTCACCTTCATATTTTTTTACGATTATATTCATCGAACATTCAATACGTTCACTTGTAACATAGTTTGACTCTGTCCATTTACGGTTATTTACAAATTCCGATGCTGATTTCTGTAGAGCGTTAAATACAGCTTTGTTCGAACCCTGAATCTGATCGGAATTTACCTGAATATTGCAATTCAGTTCCTGCGAAAATATTGGAGTTTTTATGCAAAAAAACAGAATTAAAGCAATAAATTTTGGAAATATTTTAATTTTCATTTAAAAATAAATTATTAAATAAATGTCAGAAAATAAGTGTGTTAATTTCTTTTACAATATCCGTGGCAACATCTAATTTACTTTTCAGTTCGTAGTCTTTTTGTAATCCAGAACGATGGATAATCGAAACTTTATTAGTATCAAAACCAAAACCTGAACCATGATCCTGTAACGAATTTAAAACGATAAAATCAAAATTCTTACGCTCCATTTTGTTCCTGGCGTTTTCGAATTCATTTTCATTTTCGAGTGCAAATCCAACTAAAAACTGATCATTTCTTTTTATTTTTCCGACTGCTGCAGCTATGTCTTCAGTTGGTTTTAAATTGATAATCAGATTATCGCCTTTTCTTTTAAGTTTTGAGTCGAATTTTTCAACAGGCGTAAAATCAGCTACCGCGGCACATAGAATTGCGCCATCGGTTTCGGGGAAATTTGCAAGCACAATTTTATACATTTCAGCCGCACTATCCACATTTATACGTCTGATATTTCGGTGGTTCGATTTTATACTTACCGGTCCGGAAACCAAAATTACTTTTGCACCTTGTCTGGCGCAGGTTTCTGCCAACGCGAAACCCATTTTGCCTGTCGAATAATTTCCTACAAAACGTACGGGATCTATTTTTTCGTATGTGGGACCGGCAGAAATTAGTATAGTTTTTCCGGCCATTGCTTTTCCGGTGAAGAAATCGAAGAGTTCATTAATAATAATTTCGGGTTCTTCCATTCTCCCTTTGCCGTCAAGTCCGCTGGCAAGTTCGCCCGAAGCAGGTTCAATTATATTTACACCCATAGATTTCAGTGTTTCAATATTTTGCCTGGTTGCAGGATGCTGAAACATATCCAAATCCATAGCCGGTGCAACAAAAACCGGGCAACGCGCCGATAGAAAAGTTGTTAGCAGTAAGTTATCGGCTATTCCTTTTGCCATTTTTGCCATAGTATTAGCAGTAGCAGGTGCAATGATGTAAGCATCAGCCCAAATTCCAAGATCCACATGACTATTCCAGTCGCCATTTTCGGGATTGAAGAAATCAATCAAAATAGGATTACGCGAAAGTGTAGCCAATGTAAGTGGCGTAATGAATTCTTTGGCAAGCGGAGTCATTATTACTTTCACTTCAGCGCCTGCTTTCACAAGCAAACGAATAAACTGAGCTGATTTGTAAGCTGCTATACTTCCTGTAACTCCTAATATAATTTTTTTACCTTTAAGCATAATTTTCTGATTATTTAAATTGAGTGAAATTTTGACATCAAAAAAAAGCAAAACCAATACTCTTTTAAAATCTTTAATTCATTATTAATGATATGTTAAAGAAAATTTGAAGTTTCATCCCTAAATGTGAGGTTTAAAATTTTTATTTGAATAGAATCTTCAAATAGTTAATTCCGAACATCGGGACAAATCTTTAAATTTACATGTCATTAGTTTTATGCACAAAAATACAAAATTGCTCTGAACATACATATTAAAAAAAGAATAAAACTTCAGCATGAAGTTTTATTCATTGATTATCTGTAATTTATAACAAAAATTACATTTCAGTGTATTATTTAAATATCTGAAAGAATTTATTTAAGCTTGCTTTCTTTTACAGGATTACGATAATAAATTTTATTTTCAATAAACTCTTGTGTAGCAATAAGTACAGGTTTAGGAAGTTTTTCATAATAACGCGATATTTCAATTTGCTCGCGGTTTTCAAAAACTTCTTCAATGTTTTCATTCAACGATGAAAATTCGTGCAATTTTTTATCAAGTTCGTTTTTAATCTCAGCACTGATTTGATTGGATCTTTTGGCAATAATTTTTGCCATTTCATAGATATTACCCACAGGTTCGCACATCGAGTTTAAATCGCGCGAAATAGTGTTGGTAGGCGCATTTACTTTTCTTAAATCCATAATTATATTATTTTTAGTCTTTTACAATTTTCTTTGATTCGTTAAATATCCTTTCAGCTTGTCTTTTAAATCTACTTTGAGGGTATTCATTAATAAAGTTATAATATTCGTCTATTGTATTTCTGTATCGTTCAATCTTTTTTTCCTGAATACTTTGCAAAGCCTGCTGATATTTCGATTCAAGTACTATAAACAATAATTCTTCGCGGTATTTTGTATCAGGATAGTCTTTCAGAGCGTTTTGAGCCGTAATAACTGCCGACTCATAATTATTCCACAAATAATTTCCGAGATTGTAGTATAATTTCGAACTTAAAAATTGTTTGTATGCAAGTTTATCCTTTAATTCTTCTATCAGTTTATATGCCTCTGAAACTTTTGGGCTCTGCGGATACAAATCCACAAATTCCTGTAAGGCTGAAAAAGCGCTCATAGTTGAAGTTTGATCCAATCGGGCATCAGGGGAATCAAGATAATAACAATAACCAATCATGTACTTGGCTTCATCAATATATTTACCTTTAGGATACGTTTTTGTGTATGTTTTGTAATACTCTGTAGCCGTAAAATAATCTTTTTGACCCATGTACGATTTCGCAAGATAATTCAGAATTTCTTCGGATCGTTCAGTGCCGCGAAAATACGATGTAACTTCATCGAATAAACTTGATGCGCGCATGAAATCGCCTTTTTCGAAGTACTGAACTGCTTTTGAATACTTCAATTCGGGATCGGTGCTTTTAAGCAGTTTTTGATACTCACTACACGAAGCAAGTAAAATAACTGAAAGAGAGATAATTAAAAGATTTCTTTTCATTTTAAAATTGGTCTGCAAAAATAGTTAATTAATTGGTAATAAACAAACAATAAGTTTTATTTTAAGAAAAAAGTATTCATATTGTTTTTGATTTTGGTTTTAATTTAATCGTTCAGATATTTTTTGAATCCATCTGTCATAGCAATTTCGTAATTTCCTTGTTCATCAGCATAAATAAGGTAACATTCCATACCATCAATTTTACGGCATAAAACCAAACTGCTATCCACGCCCAAAACCATAAACGCTGTAGCAAAAGCATCGGCTTGCATAGCTGTAGGCGCAATTACCGTAGCGCTAAGTAAATTATGATCCACAGGATAACCGGTTTTCGGATTTATTGTATGCGCGTATTTTTTATCGCCCTTAAAATAAAACTGACGATAATTTCCTGAAGTGGTTAAACCTACTCCGCTTACCGAAATTACTGTCTGAAGTTCTCTGTTCATGTTTGTAGGATCATCTATGGGTTTATCTATTCCGATTTGCCATTTTTTACCGTTAGGATTTACACCTTTGCAAAAAATTTCGCCTCCTATGTCAATCATATAATTTTTACAACCGTGTTTTTCAAATAATTCTCCAATTAAATCGGCTGATAATCCCTGCGCAATGGCACTTGCATCAAGTTTAATATCCGGATTTTCTTTAATTATTATACCGTTTTTGAGCTTTATTTTTTTATATCCAGTTAGCGTTAAAAGATTTGAAATGTCGGGAACTTTCGTACGGTCGGCAGCGTTAAATCCAAATCCCCAGGCTTTTACAAGCGGTCCGACTGTAATATCAAAAGCACCGTTGGTAATTTCTGAAACCTTTTGTGCTTCATTGAACATGGTTTCAAAATAGGTATCAGTCGTAACCGAATCGTCATTTCGGTTGATACGCGAAATTACAGATTTTGGATTGTAAGTTGAAAGCGACAAATCGAAATCGGCGAAAAACGAATCAATTTCCGCCTGTAAATCTTTACCTTCAGGTTGTTGATATGTAGCTGAATAATATGTTCCCTGAGCTTTTCCCTGATTATTAATATAAGGCGATTGCTTTTTCGGAGTATGGCACGAAACAATAGCGAATAAACCAATTATAATTACCGTTAGATATTTTAAATTATTTGTATCCATTTTGAGAAAATATGAAATTTAAAAAGTGAGAAATTAAGAAACTAAGTAAATGGGATTAAGCAAAATCCTTTCAGCGATAAATAACAAAATATAAAATCTGAAAATTAAATTTCTCTCTTTGTTTACTTCCAATGCTGAAAATTCAGAGACAAAATGTAAAAAAAAATTCATATCAATTTTTAAAAATATTTTGGTAAAAACTCGGCATTTCAAGAAGTACTTCTTTTGATGTTTTTAGAAGAGTTACAGAGTAAATTAATTGTAATTTTCACAAAAGAACTGCCAAATTTAAGCGCACAAATATTGATTGTTGCTCCAAAACTCCCTTTCTTATTCCCCCTTTAGGGGGTTAGGGGGCAGGGGTTAGGGGGCTGAGTTGTTAATTTTTATATAATCATCAATTTACAAATTCCAAACGTTTACCGTAAATGTTCTCAATAATATTTCCATTTTCATAAATTATATTTCCATTCACCCAAGTTTTTTCAACTTTATTGTCGAAAATTACTCCTTCGAATGGCGACCAACCACAATGATAGAGAATGTTATCAGTATGTACCACCCATGGTTGGTTAGGATCAACCAAAACCAAATCGGCATAATAACCTGGCCGTATAAACCCGCGTTTATTAACCCGAAATAGTTCGGCGGGAGCGTGGCACATTTTTTCCACAACTTTTTCTTTAGTGAAAAAGCCATTGTTAGCAAGTTGAAGCATTGCCACTAATGAATGTTGTACCAGTGGACCGCCCGATGCAGCCTTCAGGCACGAACCTTCTTTTTCACGGAGAAGGTGAGGAGCATGGTCGGTTGCAACCACATCAATTAAATTTGAATTTACTGCATCAATTAATGCAATTCGGTCGTTTTCTGTTTTAATTGCCGGATTCCATTTTATGCGATTTCCATGCATGGAATAATCTTTTTCGGAAAACCAGAAGTAATGCACGCAACCTTCGGCAGTAATTTTTTTATCTTTTAGAGGAATTGTATTATCGAACAAACTGAGTTCGCGATGCGTGGAAAGATGCAAAACGTGTAATCGGGCATTGTGTTTTGTTGCAAGTTCAACTGCAAACGACGATGAACGGTAACATGCTTCTTCGCTTCTAATGAATGGATGATATTGTATGGGAATATCATCGCCTAAAAGGTTTTTGTAATGCGTTTTGTTTTGCTGAATTGTTGCTTCATCTTCGCAGTGCGTGGCAATAAGCATGGGTACTTCGCTGAAAATGCGTTCGAGCGTTTCGCGATTATCAACCAGCATATTTCCGGTTGATGAACCCATAAAAACTTTTACTCCGCAAACTTTCGATGCATCAATTTTATGAATTTCAGCTATATTGGAGTTTGTAGCTCCCATGTAAAAAGAGTAATTTGCTGCTGATTTTTCAGATGCAAGCGCATATTTTGCCTCGAGGTCTGAAGATGTTACTGTTAAAGGCATAGTGTTGGGCATATCCATAAACGATGTTACACCACCTGCTATTGCAGCGCGTGATTCGCTGTAAATATTTCCTTTATGTGTAAGACCGGGTTCACGAAAGTGCACCTGGTCGTCAATCACGCCCGGAATAAGTAGTTTTCCTTTAGCATAGGTAATGTGAGTAAAAGAAGTTTGGGGAATTTCATTCTCATTATCATAAATGGCTTTTATAAATTCACCTTCTATTAGCACAGAGCCCGTAAAGGTTTCACCTTCGTTTACAATGGTGGCGTTTTTAATTAAATGTGTAGTCATTTACTTCAGTGATTTGCTTCGCCTTTTGTTTAATTGATATTATTTTTTCCGGGGGTATTTTCTGAACCAGCTTTCAATTTTCAATTGAAAAACGCCGAAAAATGCTTCTCCAAATATGCTACTGTTCATTTTAGATGTTCCGAGTACGCGATTTACAAAAACGATGGGTACTTCTTTCAATGTAAATCCACATTTATAAGCGGTATATTTCATTTCTATCTGAAAGGCGTATCCTTTAAATCTGATTTTATCCAATTCCATGGTTTCGAGCACTTCGCGACGATAACATTTAAAACCAGCAGTTGTGTCGGCAATTTTCACACCAAGTACGTAACGCACAAATTTTGAAGCAAAATAGGACATGATAACGCGTCCCATTGGCCAGTTTACCACATTCACTCCGGTTATGTAGCGCGAACCAATTGCTACATCGGCATTATCTTCGGAGCAGGCTTTATGCAGTGCCACCAAGTCTTCCGGTTTATGCGAAAAATCGGCATCCATCTCGAAAATAAACTTGTAATCCTTTTCCAGCGCCCATTTAAAGCCCGTTATATAGGCTGTGCCTAAACCAAGTTTTCCCTGTCGTTCGAGTATATGCAATCGTCCGGCGAATTCATTCTGAAGAGTTTTCACTATCGTGGCAGTTCCATCTGGCGAACCATCATCAATAATTAGTATCTCGAAACTAATAGGTTGCAACATTACCGCACGGATAATGTTTTCAACGTTTTCCTTTTCGTTGTAAGTAGGAATTATTACAAGGTTTTCAGACATAATGTTTTGATATAACGGGTGATAAAATTTTATGTTAAATCATTGCTTTATTCAAATTCGTATAAAATAGAAGGATTGTATCTGTCAAGCACAACTACTTGCAGGTCAGTTCCCACCCGAATTCCTTTTTCACCTAAATGATATTTAACGGTTTCGTATGCTATTTCCGGTCGGTTGTTTTCGCGGCTCAGGTGACATAAAAAAACATGACTTAAATCATCGTGATAATTCTCAGCCAGAAATTTCCCGCATTGCTCATTACTTAAATGCCCTGTATCAGCCATTATGCGCTGCTGTAAATGTACAGGATAAGAGCCGTTTCTCAACAAAAATTCATCGTAATTGGCTTCGAAAACCATGAAATTTGAGCCGCGAAGCTTTTCAGTAGCTTGTTTGCAAACATGACCAAGATCAGTAGCAAAGGTAAATCTTTTTTCTTTATATTCAATCATATAGCCAACATTATCCGATGCATCGTGCGAAACCTGAAACGCTGTAATTTTAAAATCGCCAATCTGGATTGTTTCGTTTTTGTTGATAAACTTTTTGCTTAAAAACAGTTTTTCTGTAACACAATAACTACGACTTATTCCTTCGTGTGTTTCGGGCGTAGCGTACACCGGAATTTTGTAGCGTTCGCCAAGCGAGCCAACAGCGCGAATGTGGTCGGCATGATCGTGCGTAACAAAAATTGCATGTATGTTGGCAAAGTCAAGTCCGATGTTTCTCAAATACTTACGCACTGAGCGCACACCAATGCCCGCATCAATTAATATACCGTATTGTTTATTGCCAATGAAATAACAATTTCCGCTGCTCCCGCTTCCCAGACTTTGAAAACAAAGTTTATCCATCCTTAAATTATCTTTCTGCTGATTTTTACCGCAAAATTAACATGAAATGATGCAGTACAACTACAATTATTCAGAAATAACGTTAAGTGTTGATAATTTGATAAATTCTTTGTGATTTTTTTGAAACTTTATGCTCAAAATGAAAGGAATCGCAAAAATAAAGTAATGAATCTTTAAAAGCGAATTTAAAATCATTTATAACTTAAATATTTTGACGCTAAAGTAGCTTTAATAAAAATTAAAATTAATATATTTATGGAGTGAAATATTCTAAAGTTCGTATTAAAGATATAAACCAAATTTTTTACGAAAATGAATTGTGGGGATTTTTCAAATCGGATTATTGGAAAAATATAAAGAATTGGTAATATTTTCTCCAACACTTTGTATATTTGCATAAAATCACAATCCGGATGAAAGAGTTAACAGTAAAAAGAAAGTTATACTTTACAGGAATTTTTTCTTTGCTTTTCCTGCTGTTTTATGTTGTGCTTTTACCGCATTTCGATGTTTCCGACCTTAAAAATCACGTTTACTCCCTCGATATCCGTTCTTCTTATTCTACTGAATATGTTCGCTGGCTTTTTGCTATTATTGGAAGCCAAGGTTTGCTGCAATATCAGCATTTTTTAATTGCTGATTTTTTCTATCTCGCAGTATATGGAATTCTTGCATATTTAGTGCTTGGCTTACTCATTACAAAAATGGGCAGATTGGGACAAATATTACGCTACACAGTTTATGCACCCGCATTTTTAATGCTTGCCGATTTTATCGAAAACATAGATACCTATTGTTTGATTTTAAATGCTGATAATTTATCGGATTCTTGTGTGCAATTTGGCTCATCGGTAACTACTATTAAATGGTTATTTGCATCCATTGTAGTTGCTATCATAGTGTGTTACGCATTTTACGCGGTGTTGCGTTTTGTTTTTTGGAAATTGAAAAATAATAAAATTTGATAAGCATTATGGTAGTACAAAAAGAATTTTCGTTAGGCAGTCGTTCAAGAGGTTTTCATTTGGTAACTGATGAAATTCTGGTACATTTACCAACCTTGCCTGAATTTGGATTGTTACATCTATTTTTGAAACACACTTCAGCCGGATTAACCATCAACGAAAATGCCGATTCGGATGTGCCCGTTGATATGCAGAAAATTTTCAACAAAATCGTAAAGGAGCGCGATCCCGATTATGAACATACCCTCGAAGGCGACGACGATATGCCTGCACACGCCAAAAGTACACTCACAGGTGTTTCATTAACGATTCCGATATCAAACAACAGATTGAATATGGGTACATGGCAGGGCATTTACCTCTGCGAATTTCGTAACCACGGAGGAAATCGTAGAATAATTGCAACAATTGTTTCATAGTATTCTATAATTCAATTTTGGTTTTAAAAGTTCAAGTTAAGAAATAAATTTTATGAGATTGATTTTAATTTTGTAACACATTTGTAACACTATTGAAATATCTATTTAATATTTGATATATTGTTGTTAAAAGTATATAGATTAATTTTGCACAAACTAAAAAAACATAAAAAATGGACAGCATTTACTTTGTTATTGTTTTGGTACTGTTAGGATTAGCTGCACTCGACCTTGTTGTGGGAGTTGCTAACGATGCGGTAAATTTTCTAAATTCAAGTATTGGTTCAAAAGTAGCACCCTTGTGGGTAATACTTACTGTGGCTTCATTAGGAGTACTTATTGGTTCGTTGTTTTCAACCGGTATGATGGAAATTGCCCGAAGCGGAGTTTTTCATCCAGGCATGTTTACTTTTCCGCAAATAATGATGCTATTTCTGGCGGTAATGGTAACAGATGTTATTTTGCTTGATGTTTTTAATACACTCGGACTGCCAACATCAACAACAGTTTCATTAATTTTCGAACTTCTTGGGGCTGCTGTAGCCGTTGCGCTTGTAAATATCTGGAAATCAGATACAGGTGTTTTAATCGATTATATAAACTCGGGTAAAGCTCTTACAATTATTTCAGGTATTTTGATTTCGGTAGTAATTGCCTTTGCCACTGGTTCAATTATCATGTATTTTTCCCGCCTTATATTTTCATTTAAATATAAAAAACCGTTTAAGTATATTGGTGCATTATGGGGGGGAATTGCGCTTACAGCCATTACCTATTTTGCAGTGTTAAAAGGGCTGAAAAGTACTACATTAATTTCGAAAGACACTTTTAATTATATACAGGAGAATTTAGGAGTTATTTTGCTTTATTTCTTCATTGGTTGGTCATCGCTTATGGCAATCCTTCAGCATTTATTCAAAGTTAATATCCTGAAAATTATTATACTTGCCGGAACATGGGCGCTGGCATTATCATTTGCAGGTAACGACTTGGTTAACTTCATCGGAGTGTTTATGGCGGGATTAAGTTCGTATCAAATTGCTTCAGATGTTGTTTCTTCAGGTGGTACTGTTGATACACTAATGATGAATAAACTTTCTGATCCTGTAGTAGTTGACTGGAGGTTTTTGTTTGGAGCAGGTATAATTATGGTTTTGGCTCTGTGGTTTTCTAAAAAGGCACGTACCGTTACCAAAACTGAAGTAAATTTATCCAGACAAGGTGAAGGAATGGAAAGGTTTAACTCTTCGGTAGCTTCGCGTTCAATTGTTCGTCGCGCAGTGAATTTTAGTAAACTTTTAAGAAAAATTACCCCCCATGAAGTTACAGAATTTGTCGAAAGCAGATTTAAACCGCTACCAGAAGAAGAACAGGAAAATTCTTCATTCGATCTAATAAGAGCTTCTGTTAATCTAACGGTAGCAGCGTTGCTTATTTCGCTCGGAACATCGCTTAAACTACCACTCTCCACAACATATGTAACATTTATGGTTGCAATGGGAAGTTCGCTTGCCGACCGAGCCTGGGGACGTGAAAGCGCCGTTTACAGAATTACTGGCGTTCTTACCGTGATAAGCGGATGGTTTATCACGGCATTTGTAGCATTTACGGTGGCGGCAATTGTTGCATTCGCGCTGATGTACGGAGGTGTTTATGCTGTAATTGGTGTTATTGTTCTTGTTATTGTTTTGTTCGTACAGTTTGCTCGAATTCACACAAAACGCGAAAAGAAAGCCGAAATTGAAGAAAACGATTTTATTAAAAATGAACACGATATGATTGTAAATTGTACAAACGAGATAAAACAATCGGTAGATACTACAATGAAAATTTATAGCGGTTTACTTGAAGGCTTGTTTAAAGAAGACCGGAAAGGTTTGATGAAATTATATAAAATTGCCGATGAATTTCATGGAAAATCAAAGCGACGCAGAGCTTACGAAGTTTTGCCTGCAATTCAGCGCCTCGATCCGGAATCGCTTGACACTGCGCAATATTACGTACAGGTTACTGATTATTTCTACGAAATTTCAATTGCTTTGAGGTATATGACCGAATCGAGTTTTAATTTTATCGATAACAATCACGAAGGGTTTACCCAAAATCAAATTGAAGATTTAAAGCGATTGGGGGATATGCTATTGTCGATTTTCAATGATTTTAATCACATGATTTTATCGAATGATTATTCTGGTCTTGAAAAAATAAAAGAGCGTAGAGCTGCCATTCTTGATCTTCATTCGGAATTGGTGAAAAATCAGGTAAAACGCACAAAAGAAAAAGAAACCGGAACTCGCAACAGTATTCTTTATCTCAATATTCTGAACGAAACAAAAGCTATCGCCTTAAAATCAGCTAATTTAATGCGTGCACAAATGAATCTATATCATTCCGATGACTATATCAGAACTTTTGGTAACTGATAAAAATTGGAACAAAAACAAATAAAAAAATCCTGTCGATACCGGCAGGATTTTTTTTTAAATGTTAGATTATAATTTTGATAATCAAATATATATAAATAAATCAGGTATTCATACCTCCGCAAACATTGATTACTTGTCCGCTTACATAACTTGATAAATCCGAAGCTAAAAACAAAGTTACTTTAGCAACTTCATCAGGGCTTCCTCCACGTCTTAAAGGAATTAATTCAGACCATTTAGCACGCTGTTCTTCGGTTAGGGCATGAGTCATTTCTGTTTCGATAAAACCGGGTGCAATGGCATTTGCACGAATACCGCGCGAACCAAATTCTTTTGCTACAGATTTTGCAAGACCAATCATACCGGCTTTTGACGCTGAATAATTCGCCTGTCCTGCATTTCCTGAAACTCCAACTACCGAACTCATGTTGATTATACTTCCTGAACGTTGTTTCATCATTACAGGTGTACAGGCATGAATAAAATTAAAAGCCGATTTCAGGTTAACATTGATAACAGCATCCCATTGAGCTTCGCTCATACGCATCATAAGTCCATCTTTTGTGATTCCGGCATTGTTAACCAATACATCAATGCGTCCGAAATCGTTTACTATTTCGTTTACAACATTGTGAGTATCTTCAAAATTGGCTGCATTCGATGCGTAACCTTTTGCCTTTACGCCGTATGCTTCAATTTCTTTTTGAGTGTTAAGTCCGTTTTCGTCGATTACCAAGTCTGTAAACGCAATATTACAACCTTCACGCGCAAAACAAAGAGCAATAGCTTTACCAATACCTCTTGCTGCACCAGTAACTACAGCTGTTTTTCCTTCTAATAATTTCATTATCAATTAGTTTTTTAATAAATTGTTTTTTTTGGGAACTTTCCTTTATTACAGTGCAAAGATAATATTTTTTCTTAAAACTGCATAAAAACAGTTGTTTTGTGCAATAAATGAAATTTGACCGTTCAATTTTTAATTTTTAAAAATAAAAAACCTGACAGATTTTCTGATAAATCTTGTCAGGCATTAGTAACTTTCTTACTACTCTGTGTTTATTCAGATAGGTATTATCTTTTTCTTGAAAAATTATACATTTTTCCGTTTATTTTATCAGCAACAATAATCTTTTTAATTTGATTCAGATACTTTGTATTTAATTTATTAGTTGT
This sequence comes from uncultured Paludibacter sp., assembly GCA_964405245.1. Classification (GTDB taxonomy): domain Bacteria; phylum Bacteroidota; class Bacteroidia; order Bacteroidales; family Paludibacteraceae; genus Paludibacter. The sequence continues at coordinate 21,453 of CAYONE010000020.1, read as the reverse complement.
AGCAGATGTTTGCTCAATAGTTAAATCGAAAAAAGATAAATTCATCTGATAAGTTCCCGTTATACTATTTCCGAAATAATCAGTCAGGTTTAGTACAAATTTATAATTCCCTTCATTATTATTGGTAACTTGCACAAAACCAGTAATAACATCGTTATATGTTTTACCAAAAAACCAAGTTCCCCAGGGATCACCGCTACTTTCAACCCAGCCGGGAACCATTGTACCCGGTTCAAAACTTTCAGAAATATTGTAAATTCCTGTTGGCACATTATTTTTTACAGTTAGTTCGGTATTAAACTCAAGAAACATTACATCCCCATCGCCGGTAAGATTATCCATGTTAATATTTTGACCCGCAAGACATACTAGAAAATTGTTTGAAGTACCTGAGTCATAAATATCACCAAAATACCAGATTTCACCTTTTACAAGAGTAGGAAAAATTTCATTGTTCACAGTTATATTGCACGAAGCAGTTTTGTTACCGGCCTGTGCAGAAATTACTGATGTACCTTTTTTTAACGCTACAACCTCGCCATTTTTAATTGTTGCTACATCAGGATTACTTGATGTCCACGTAACAGCAGGAACAATAGTACCTGTATATTCCGTATTGGCAAAAAGTGAATCAACCTGTCCGAGTACCAAGTCTAATGTTGGTTTGTCAATTGTAACTTGTGTAACTTCATTTTTTGTACACGATGTAAACAGCACGAGGCTTGAAATAATAATTGTAAAGAGGGATTTTTTTAATATTTTCATTTTTTTGGTTATTTTCATTTTTTATGAATTCATTGACAGTAAAAATTCTTCGTTATTTAATGTGCGTTCCATTCTTTCTTTTAGGAATTCCATTGCTTCTACTGAATTCATATCCGAAAGATAATTGCGCATAATCCACATACGTTTTAAAGTATCCTTGTCGAGCAATAAATCATCTCTGCGAGTGCTCGAAGCCATAATATCAACAGCAGGAAAAATTCTTTTATTTGAAAGTTTTCTGTCGAGTTGCAATTCCATATTACCTGTACCTTTGAATTCTTCGAAAATTACGTCGTCCATTTTCGAACCGGTTTCGGTTAGCGCAGTTGCAATTATTGTAAGACTACCTCCATTTTCAATATTACGAGCGGCTCCGAAAAATCTTTTTGGTTTATGCAGCGCATTTGCATCAACACCACCCGACAGAATCTTTCCGGAAGCGGGCGAAACGGTGTTATAAGCACGTGCAAGACGGGTAATCGAGTCAAGTAAAATTACTACATCGTGGCCGCATTCTACCATACGTTTTGCTTTTTCATGTACCATACTTGCAACTTTCACATGGCGTTCGGCCGGTTCATCAAAAGTAGATGAAATAACTTCGGCATTCACACTGCGTGCCATATCAGTTACTTCTTCGGGGCGTTCGTCAATCAGAAGTACAATCATGTAAACTTCAGGATGATTTGCCGCAATTGCATTTGCAATTTCTTTGAGAAGTACCGTTTTACCGGTTTTAGGTTGCGCTACAATCAGTCCGCGCTGACCTTTACCAATTGGCGAAAATAAATCGACAACACGCGTAGAGAGAGTATCTTTGCGTCCGTTAAGCAAACTGAATTTCTCGTTGGGGAAAAGTGGAGTGAGGTGTTCAAAAGGAACGCGGTCGCGTACATATTCGGGCGAACGACCATTAATTTTATTTACTTTAATCAGCGGAAAATATTTTTCGCCTTCTTTTGGAGGACGAATAGCTCCGTTTACAGTATCGCCGGTTTTCAAACCAAAAAGCTTTATTTGCGATTGAGAAACATAAATATCATCGGGCGACGAAAGGTAGTTGTAATCGGCTGAACGCAGAAATCCATAACCATCAGGCATCATTTCAAGTGTTCCGGTACCTTCAAGAATTCCATCAAAATCAAATTGTTTTTCAATACGTTCGTTACGTGGATTGAATTTATGTTTGTTTATTCCGTTTGTTCCATTTGAATTATTTGATGGTGTAATCTGAGGTACTTCAGGCGTTTGAACAGAAGTTATTTCTGTCGTTGTTGGTACTTCTTTTTCTGTTATTTCCAGTGTATCCTGTTCAATTGCAATTACTGTTTCTTCCCATGCAGTATTTTCTTCAAGTTTTACAACTTTCAACTTTTTTTCATCAGAAGCCACAGTTACAGACTCTTTTTCAGTTTTTAACTCAGCGACAGGCTCATTTACTTTTTTTGATTTTTCAGTTTTATCCTGTGGTTTTTTCTGAGATTTTGGTTTCTTAGTTGATTTTGGTTTTACCTGTTTTTCTTCTGAAACTTCTGGTACAACTGGAATTTCAATTTGAGAAACAATTTCATTTTCTGTTTTTTCAGCTTTTACTTCCGGCTTTTCAGTGGTAGTGTTAGGAAAAAATTTCTTTTCGTTGGGTTTCTTTACGGTAATGCGTTGTCTCTTTTTCTTATCATCCTGATTAGATAGTTGAGCTGTGGTTTTTGCTTGCGCATTTACTACTGCTTGTTCATCGAGGATGGCATATACCATTTGGTTTTTGGACATTGAATTAGGAATTTTAATTCCCATTTCGGTGGCGATTGCACGCAATTCGGCTTCGCTTTTTGCATTTAGCTGCAAAATATTGAAATTACTCATAGGTTAATGAATATAATTTGATAAGGTGAGTTTACTGCACGCAGGCAGAAATAACTTAAATTTATAATTGAATGGTGTTGAAAATTAAAATTTATTTGATTGTTGTTCAAAAGCAGGAATGCTATTGTCTGAGAAATCGATACAAAAGTATATCTAATTTTCTGAATCACAAAGAATTTTCCGTTTTTTTTAAAAATTATGCTATTAAACTGATTTTATAAAGAATAAATTCATTTGTTTTACATAAATTAAAAAGTTTATCTGTTTGGTAATCAATTATAAATTCATTGCTTCGTATGAAAAAAGCCTCAGATAATGATATTATTGTATAAACGAGTTTTAAAAGATATGTCCCAATAATTCAATAATTGTTGGTAAGTTTAGTTCATTGAGCTTATTAAAAGATTTTTTTATCTTTATAAAATGTTTTTTCTTTCTTATGTGATTCTTTTGTTTTCACCGTTAGCTATAGGTGTTATTAATATTTAATTGAGAAAAAGAAGAATTTTTTTGAAGGTATTTTTTATTAAACAACAACCTGACAGAAAGCAATTCTGTCAGGTTGTTGTTTTACAGTATTTCATTTTTTTAATATCATTCCTTAATTAATTTGAATGTTTTATCAGGAGTTTTCAGCAACAACACTCCTTTTTGTAAAGTAGTCAAGTCAATTTCATTTAAACCAGTAAATGCTTCACGCTGATAAAGAAGTTGTCCTCTGATATCGAATAGACTGATTGTTTCATTTTCGGTTAAAATAATTGTGAGTTTATCTTTAACCGGATTCGGATACAGGATTACAGTTGATTGTGAATTGTTTTGTAAACCTGTATTTTGTTCGCTGTTTTTCATTACCAAATTCGCATTTATAATATTTCTATCAGTTGTAACTTCAACGTTTTGATCACCTATAGCAGTTGAGGTTTCACTGTAAATTTTAAATGTACCCATCGGAATGTTTTCGAATACATAATTTCCTTCGGTATCAGTTACAGTCCATGCAACAGTTTCCCCTTTAATATTTAGAAGTAAAACGGGAACATCCACAGCTAAATTAAAATCAACGGAAGAATAGGTTTCTCCAAAAGAACTTTTCACCATTACGGTGTCATTCAGATTTCCCGTTTCGTAATGAATATTTCCATAAATTTTTCCATTACCAGTTTGCCTTACATGCGAGCGCATTTTTACAAACACATCAGTTACATCCGATTTAACATCGATAAAGTCAGCATATCTGTAAAATAATTTATCGATATAAAAAGTTGGTACATATTTCATTAACTCGGGATATGCCGGAATTACATAAATAGTGTAAGTTGAAGCAGGAATATTGTTGAATTTAAAATAACCATCCGCTATTTTGCTAACTGCTAAAGCTTTGTTACCGCCTTTTTGGAGTAATACTGCTCTGCCTGCTTTTAGTTTTTCGTTTTCAGCAACTGCATATCCTGAAATAGTGAACGTTTTGGCTGACGAAACTAACTCATAACACATTATCACTCCGGCAATTTTGCATAAATCATATTGGTCAGTATTTACATTTTTATCGACAGCACCAAAAATAACCAAATCTCCCGGATTTAGCTTTGCTGTATAATTTTCAGTACGGTAAATGCCATCGTAATTGTAGAAAAGATATAAATTGCCGGTATTCAAATCCCTTACAAAATATCTGTCGGCACATTCGGCTGAGCCTTTAACAATTATTCCTTTACGGTTAAGCTCACACCCAATATTTGTATCTACAATTTGAAGACATAAAGCAACTCCATCTACATTGCACAATCCTACAACATTACTATCTTTTTGTGTGAGATAACCGCCAAAAATTACTTTATAGCCGGGTTTGAGACCTGTTAATGCTACATTACTTGTATTACTTACATCTTTTATTGAAATTCTGAATAATTTACGTGTTTCAAATTCTCTAATAAACATATTTCCATTACAACCATCTACACCCTGTTCTATTACGCCATTACGATTCAATACACATTGAGGTGTTGTTTCAATAATTTTCCAGCATTGTGCCACGCCTGTTAATGGACATACAGCTACAACTGATGCGGAATCAGGACGAACACCGTAAACACCAAATACAACAACATCTCCATCTTTCAAAATATCGAAAGTTCCATTATTTCTGAATGTATATAATACAGGAGCAAACGTAGCTACATTAGTATATTCAGCAATTAATAACTGATTATTACATGTTATCACTTTTCCTTTACGGTCAAGTACACAATCCTGAACAGCAGTAATTAGTTCCAGACAACTTACTTTACCGATAACTGGGCAATTTGATGAAGTTACTGTAGTCTGTGGCAGCATAATAGCAGCAAATTTAACTTTATCTCCTAGAATAAGTTTTCTTGAAATATTTCCCGCAGTATTAATTATTATGCTGTTATCGAAAGCAAAAAGTCTGTAAATACGAACCGAATCAGCTGTTTGAGTTGCTTCACGTATAAATAACTCATTTCCACATGCAACTACAGTACCTTCAAGGTCAGGAATACAAGGTGGAGGAGTAGTTTCAATAACCTTTGCACATAACGCAACTCCAACAAGCATTCCACATGGAAGAGTTGTTTTTATTGAGTCATTTTGAATGGAATAACCTCCGAATTTTACTCTGTCGCCTACTTTAAGTACAATATTTGAGTTTATTTTTATGGAATGAAGTTGTTTTATTGCAACTGCTGCAATTGAAAATTCTTCGATAAACAATGTTTCATTGCATTTTACTACAATTCCCTCTTTATTGAGTTCACATTCAGGTGCATCGTAAATAACTTCGTAACATTTAACTTTGCCTGAAATGGTGCAGGTATTGTCGGCAGTATTCTGCTTTTCGTAAATGTATGCTCCAAAAATTACTCTATCATTGAGCGATAATGCAGTTTTGGTAATTCCGGATGCATCAGTAGAGTAGGTATTTTCAAATTCAAATAATTTTGGATACTGACCTGATAATGAGTCTTGCGTAGCAATAATTTCTTTAATATAAAGTGCCCTGTTGCACGTTACTACAACACCTTTGCGATCTTTAACGCAAACAGGTGGAGTTTCAATCAGTGTTATACAATCGGCAATGCCTACCACCGAACAGTTAGGATATAAAGCAGGATCAAATTTAATTTTTTGTCCACCGAATTTCACTTTATCTCCCTCATTCAGTTTAGTGCCGGTTGATGTGTTTTTGATAACATACAATTGCATAATTGCAAGCGGCGACATTTCCTGTACGAAAAGATTACCGTTACAATTAATTATTACACCTTCTTTGTCGGGTACACATAATACTTTAATTGTACCTAATAGATTTCCGTTTAAATAAATGTCGGTGTTGGTTTTGAAAGTACCTAAAATTAGTTTTGCAGTAAATTTTGTGATTGCTTGTGTGCATATCCGGTTTTGATCAGTTATTTTTAGCAAGCTGACAAAAACTTTATTTTCCGATACCGAATCTTTACGGAAATAGTAATCCGGACAACCATCGTTCGATACGTACGAATAATATATATAAACTGTATCGGTAGGCGAGGGGTTGAGAGGATAAATTTGTGGTGAGCTTTCGTTAGTTGTTTTAGTTTGTCCGTAAGCGGATAAAACTGAAGTTATACCGAAAATGATCAGGATAACTAATATGTGTACTGATTTTTTCATAACAACCTATTTTTAAATTGTGATTATATTTCAAGAGTAATTTTATAGCTGCTAAAATAGCTCATTATCATATAATTTGATGCTTCAAACATCATAAAGTTGCATCGGTTTTTGCTAATTATTTCGAGTTTTACGCTTATTTAACTTTTTTAATTTATATGTTTGAAATTTAAATATTTAGGAGTGGTGTAAACTAAAGTAACATAATGAATTGAAAATCAAAATCGGTAATTTAAAACCTCATACTGTAAAATCCCAAAAGACGCATCCACTTTCAATTTTTTCTTTCATTTTATTATCCTCATTATTGTTACTGAAAAAAAGTTTTAATCTAAAAGTAAATTTTGGAATTTTGTTGAAAAATGAGTTGTAATGACTTTTTTCGTGAATTCCGAACGAAAGAAAATGAAATTTACGTTTGTAAGCTATGCCACGAGCTTTCGAAATCAATATATTCAGGGCTTCGTCATGTCCGGGTTTACATGATAAGTAACGTATATACAATATTTTAACAGCATCGTTTACCCTTGGAAGATGAATTATGGGGTAAATCCTATTGATAAAATTAATAGCTTTACTTAAAAGCGTTAAATGTTTAGGTATGCCTTTTAAAATTTCCTGTTTGTAATCCTCAGTATCGGTAAGTGCTAGTGCAGCAACAATTTCACCTTTATGATATGCTGCAATTACTGTGGTATTTTCTTCAGATGATGGATAAATATCAGTATAAAAAGCAAAATCGTCTAAAAATGAGTTTCTAAACATTTCAATGTTTGGTTTAGTAATTTTTGAAATTTTATAATTTCTATTGAATACAAAACTTCTCAAAGGAATGAGTTGATAAACATTCAAAACGCTTTCGCCAAATACATCGGGGAAAAGCCAACGACCCGACAAAAAAGGCATTACCGATTTATTTCCCATAACTATTGCAGCAAACATCAGTTTCGGATGCATCGATTCTAATTTCTGATATACAAATTTGCCAAAGCGTGCCGCAATAGTGCTTCGATAATAATTGGGGTGAACTCTGAAATCGCTTACATAATGTGCAGTAAATGGCTCTTTATCAACGTAAACCTTCATTTCAGTAATTGAACAGGTAGCAATTATTTCTTCGTTTTTTTCAGCTACAAGCAATATGTACTTTCCTCTTTTCTCAAGTAAACGAAAAAAATCGGGCTGTCTGTCAATCAAAAGTGAGAATTGCCCGACCATTGGTGTTTTGTTATTCAAATCTAAAAGTGCCTGGTTATCATTTTTGGTAGCTTCGCGATAAATAATTTTGTTTTCTTCTTTATTGCACATATTCTACTTTTAATTAATTTATAATCTAAACTTTCGATTCAGATTATATGTTTTAATTATTTATTTTTCTACATCTTAATATTTTATAAGTATATCATTTTTTTTGTCATTCCACCATCGATAATTAAATTAGTACCGGTAATGAATCCATTTTTTTCATCTGTGAGAAAAACACATGCATTTGAAATGTCTTCAGGTTTTCCAACCCTACCGGAAAAATGCTGTAAATGATCTGCTTCGGATAAATGTTTATAATTGCCGGTTTCAATCCATCCGGGGCTAATGCAATTTACACGAATTTTATCCAAAGCTAAAGACGCAGCCATAGCATGAGTTAAAGCCACAATACCTCCTTTAGATGCTGCATAAGCTTCCCATCCTGGTTCCGACATAAATGCTCTGGTTGAAGCAATATTCACAATTGAACCACCTCCAATCTTCCTCATTGATTTAGCAACTTCACGCGTTAGCAGAAATGTAGCTCTGAGATTTGTATTTATAATTAAATCCCATTCTTCAACAGATAAATCATAAATCGATGAAGAATGAGAAATTCCGGCATTGTTAATTAGTACATTAATTTGTTTGAATTTGTTTAATGTGCTTTTAACCAAATTCTTTATATCGGTAGGATTTGTTACATCGGTTTGAAAAAAAGCAGCCTTTTTTCCCGCATTTATAATTTCTTTCGCTGTTTTTACTCCATTTGGCACATCAATATCAGCTACTATGACATTAAAGTTTAAATTCGCATAAGTTTGTGCAATATATTTCCCAATTCCGTTGGCTGCGCCTGATATAATTACAGTTTTTGAATTTGATTTCGTCATTTATTAAATTAAAAATTTAAGTATTCTCCCGTAATTCTTTTTCCTGTATCGCTTTAATGGTTTCTTCCATCAGATAATCGAGTTCCCAACCGAGCATATCAGCGCCATTTTGAATTACCTCGCGCGAACAACCTGCAGCAAACTTTTTATCTTTAAATTTCTTTTTAAGCGAACTAACTGAAAGATCGAGCGAACTTTTACTCGGACGCATTAGTATGGCTGCAAAAATAAGTCCTGTGAGTTCATCTGTTGCATACAATACTTTTTCCATAGTATGTTCCGGTATTACATTCACCAAATGACCATAGCCATGCGAAACTACAGCTCGCTCAATTTCAGGATCAACGTTTTCATGTTCAAATATTTCCTGAACTTTGATGCAATGTTGTTCCGGAAATTCTTCAAAATCGAGATCGTGTAATAGACCAACTAATCCCCAAAAGTTTTCTTCATCAGAAAAACCAAGTTTACATGCAAAATACCGCATTGTGGCTTCCAAAGTTTCTGCATGATGAATATGGAAATCTTCTTTGTTGAATTTTTTCAGCAAATTATACGCTGATTCGCGTGATAATGTCGGATTTTTTCTCGCTGCATTATCAATGGCAAGATGTTCAATTCTCATTTTTTTGATTTTGATGCTGATAATTATTTGAAAATTATTGTACAATAAGTTTGTCAAGAATATTTACAGCATCGATAATGCATTTTTCACATACTTTTTCACGTAAATTTAATCTTGAATAAAGTTCATGACCATCCTCAGAATTCAAATCGCAGTTTAGCAATAATCTGCATTCGGTATTTTCATTCAATGCTTTAAATTTGTTGACAAAATCCTGAATCATTGAATAGGTTTTTTCTTTACGTAACGATAAATCAGCAATGGTTTCACTGTTGAACATACCCAGCACCATGATAGCGCCACTTACAGCGCCGCAGGTTTTTTGAAGCCTACCCATGCCAGCGCCAAAGCCTATCGATAAATTCATTGCATGTTTGGCATCGTAACCAAAATAATTTACGTATGCTACTACAACTGATTGAGCACAATTGAGTCCTGAACGGAATTTTTCAATTGCAATTTCTTCTTTTGATCTCATAAGAATTGTATTTTTTTGAATTTTATTTCCCAAATTACTAATTACCAACCGGATTCCAACCATCAAAACCTTGTAAAATATTTTTACGATTATATTTTTTTGCTTCTGATTTATTCATCAATTTTGCCCATTTTACACGTTGCGATGTTTTAGAACCTTCGCCCGTATTTCCAAATTCTGCATAAAACGCGGTTTTATCTCTTTCAGTTTTATCCCAGTTTTTCCAACCATCACTGTGAATATGACCACCAACTTCACAATTAATAAACGCAACGCGGGCATAATCACGCCAGGGACGTCCTAAATATGCCTGTTTTACATTTTCGTTGGCGGAGAGTTTGCAGTTTAAAAATACAAAACCGAATTTTCTGTTTTTGGGTGTACTTGCAGCAGTTATATATGAATCTGATTTTATGTGAATTGTGCAATTCTCGAACAACGCAGTAGCTTCACCGAAAATAAAATCTGTTGTTCCATCGATATAACAATTTTTAAAAAACTGTCTCGACCCATCGCCGGCTGCATACAATGTATCCTGATGACCAAGAATTCTACAATTTACAAAAACACATCTATCACCTTCCACATGTAACGCAACCGCTTGCCCAACAGGCCCGGCAGTGTTTTGTACGGTTATGTTTTCGAGCCTGAAATCGCATGCTTCAATTTTTAATGTCCAGGTATAAAAAGTGCTGTTACGCCCCCGATTAATTTTATTGAAGTAATCGTTCCATGAAATTATTGTATTTTCTGCGCTTTCGCCCCTGACAGTAAGGCGTGTATTGCACGAAGGTACCGTAACTTTCTCATTATAAATGCCATTCTTTACAAAAATAATTAAATCATTATCAGGAAATGCTTTACAAGCATCAATGGCAGCCTGTATTGAAGTGAAATTTCCACTGTTATCTTTTGCTACAATAAAATCAGGCTTTTCTGATGTATTTGCAGATATTGTTGTGGATATAAAAAGCAAAAAAGCAATTATTGATTTATTCATATATCCTGTAATTTAATTTTCATATCTGAAAAAAAACTTCTTTTGAATTGTATAGTTTAAAAAGAATTTTACTTATATAGTTTTTTAATTTAGTTTTCAACAAACTCAAATCGAATAACATCGGATGTTTTTTCAGAAATTCTAAATCTGTTGTCAGCCCTGCATCCTACAACCCAAATTATATCATTATCTGATATCAATACCCAAATATTTTCTTTGTCAATGATATTAACTTTAGTGTCTATCAAATAATCGCTCACTTTTTTACTTCCTTTCATCCCAAATGGGAAAAATACATCGCCATTTTGCCATCTCCTGAGTTGTAAGGGAAATTTAAGTTTTTGAGCATCAACATACAAATAGTTTGATTTTTTTTGAATTGAAAATTCGTAATTTCTTTTAAAGTGTTCAATTTTTATTTTAAATGGAGTTACAATCAAAGTTTCATTCTGCGAAATAGTGTAAATTGAAATTTCATTCTCGTTGTTCGCATTTAGAATCAGGTAATTTCTATCTTTTAGCAATTTATACTCTTTTGAATAAAATAATTTTCCCGATTCGGAAATTAAATTGCTATTAACCTGTTCTATCACATCGGGATGAAATCCCAAAGGATATAATATTTCAAACAATAATAATTCCGGCGAAGGATAACTCAAAATTTTTTCAATATCAATTTTAAGGCATTTGTCTGATTTATCAACTACTAAATAAATTTTTTCAGAAGTATGCTGTTCATAAACCAAACGAATGTCAGAAAACCGTGCAATACTTTTACTTAAAGTTTGTTTTACTGAAGGATTAATTGTTTGCAGTAAAGGCAATACTTCATTTCTGATTTTGTTTCTCGAAAAATCGTTTAAGGCATTTGTAGAGTCAGTTCGATAATTTAAGTTATTATCATTCAGATATTTTAAAATTTCATCACGTGTAATTGTTAATAACGGACGAAAAATCATACCGTTTCTTGGAGGAATTCCACTTAAACCTCTGATTCCAGTGCCACGTATCAAATTCAGCAACATAGTTTCTACATTGTCATCAGCATGATGTCCTGTTACAATGGTATTAGCATCAAGTTCTTTCGCTAATTTTTCGAACCAATTGTATCTTAAATCGCGTGCAGCCATTTCGATGGAAATTTTGTGATCGTCAGCATATTTAATTGTATCAAAATCAATACAATATAATTCAATTTTCAATGTTTCACATAAGTTGCGAACGAATAATTCATCGGCATCGGATTCTTCCATTCTCAGATGAAAATTGCAATGCGCTGCTAAACAATTAAAACCAAGTCTTTTCATGATATGAAGTAACGCAACAGAATCGGGTCCGCCACTTAAAGCCACTATAACTTTACCTGAATCAGGATTAAGTTCAAATTTTTCGCAATATTTTGAAACATTGATATGCAGCATCTTCGGGATTTTTTTCCTATATTTGTTTACAAATTTAACGATTTATTTTTAGAAACTCTCATTTGTATCAACTTCAAATATTAAATTTGATATAACAGAAATGAGTAGCTTATTTCTCGATTTATTTCAATATATACCAATAGCAAATTTTGATAGTTATTTTAAATGTAAACCAGATAAAAAAATCGTTATGAAATCATTTATTGAACTTGCTAATCAACGTCAAAGCGACAGAGCATATCTGGATAAACCGGTAGAGCAAGAAAAAATAGACAAATTAATTGAAGCAGCCCGACTTGCGCCATCGGCATGTAACGCGCAACCATGGAAACTGATAATAGTTAAAGATATGGTAAAACGCCATGCTGTGGCTGATGCTACTTCAACTAAAGTTATTCAAATGAACCATTTCTCGAAACAAGCTCCTTTGCAAATAGTGTTGGTTGAAGAACCTGGCAATTTTACATCAAAGTTAGGTGGGTGGATTAAAGGTAAGCATTTCCCTGAATATGATTTAGGTATTGTGGCATCGCACATTTGCCTTGCTGCTGCCGACGAAGGACTTGGAAGTTGTATTTTAGGCTGGTTGAATGAAGATAAAATCAGAAATTTGCTTTCAATTCCTGATAAAAAACGGGTTGCAATGGTAATTTTGATTGGTTATACAGCGCAACCATCACGCAAAAAATTACGCAAACCAATTGAACAACTTGTAAGTTACGAATCATATAAATAATGACCGAATTCAAATATAATACTGCTATTCAGTATCTTTACGATAGACTTCCGGTTTTTCAACATGTTGGCGCTGCGGCATATAAGCCCGGATTAGGAAATACGATACGACTTATGGAAGCGCTCGGAAATCGCCAAAACGATTTTAAAAGTATTCATATTGCTGGAACAAATGGTAAAGGTTCTGTTTCGCACTTTCTTTCCGCTATTTTTCAATCGGCGGGTTATAAAACCGGTTTATATACATCGCCTCATTTAATAGATTTTGGGGAAAGAATTCGTGTAAATGGCAAAAAAATATCGCAAAATTACGTTTCAAAATTTGTTGGGGATAATAATGAGCTTTTTGATGAAATTAAACCATCGTTTTTTGAAGCTACCATGGCAATGGCATTTTCATATTTTGCCGATGAAAATGTAGATATTGCCATAATCGAAGTAGGAATGGGTGGCAGGCTTGACAGTACAAATATTATTAATCCTTTACTGTCGATAATTACAAATATCAGCTACGACCATATGGGATTTTTGGGCAATACACTCCACGAAATTGCTTTTGAGAAAGCGGGAATCATTAAGAAAAACATTCCTGTAGTGATTGGTGAAACAGTTGATGAAACAAAACCGGTTTTTGAAGCTAAAGTTGCTGAAACAAATTCAAGAATGTACCTGCCAAAAACTAAATTCCATAAAAAAAGTTTTTTTAATGGTAAAATGGTTTTAGAAGATGAAATTGGAAATACATTCAGAGTAGGTTTGTCCGGAAATTATCAACTTAAAAATATTGCTACTGTTTTATGTGCTATTGATGTTTTTAATGCTTTGGAAATTAGTGATATTCCCAAAGTTGAACAAATTTCAATTCATAAAGGTCTTGAAAATGTGGTTGAACTTACAGGATTACAGGGACGTTGGCAATTAGTATCGGATAAACCAAGAATAATTGTTGATACCGGACATAACGAAGCTGGTATAAAATATGTTGCAGAACAATTGGATACTGAAATTTATGAAAAATTGCATATTGTTTTTGGAATGGTAAGCGATAAAGATGTTATACCGGTTTTAAAACTTCTTCCTGTTGAAGCCGATTATTATTTTACACAAGCAGCAATACCAAGAGCATTGAATGCTTCAATTTTAAATGTGAAAGCTCAAAGTGTTGGTTTAAAAGGAAATGTTTATATATCAGTAAAAGAGGCAGTTGAACAATCAATTAAGAATGCTGATAATAGTGATTTAATATTTATTGGCGGGAGTAATTTTGTGGTTGGCGAAGCATTGAAATTATTCGTCGGGAATGAGTAATTATAAGAAATATTTTAAACAAAATCAGCCTGATAATCAGGCTGATTTTGTTTTATATGAAGTTGCTGCTTTGCCTTTAACAATATTTGTAAGTTTCGATTTCAACAATTGCCTTCTTATCGGCGAAACTTTATCAGTAAATAAATTTCCTTCTAAATGATCGTATTCATGTTGAATTACGCGGGCTTTATAACCCTCAAATTCTTCAATGTGTTCAATAAACTGATCATCAAAATATTTCACTTTAATTTTTTCTGAGCGTGAAACTGTTTCATGAATACCCGGAATACTCAGACATCCTTCTTCACCGGAAACACATTCCGGACTCATTTCTTTCATTTCAGGATTAATCATTACAATTTTAAAACTTCCAAGCTCGGGATTTTCTTCCTTAAAAGGAGCTAAATCAATCACCAATAATCTGATAGGTAAGCCAATTTGTGGTGCGGCTAAACCTACACCATCGGCATGATACATGGTATCGAACATATTTTGGATTAATTCGCTGAGTTTAGAATAATCCGAATTTATTTCTTCGGTTTTTTTTCTGAGAACAGGATTCCCATACGTGTAAATTGGTAAAATCATTTTCGTTTGCCCTATGGGCTTTATTTTCTTTTATTGTTATTTGATATTTGCCTTCGGCGATACTAACTTTGTTGATATTTGCCTTCGGCGATATTAACTTTGTTGATATTAGTTACGCTCTATTCCCGTCTGACCGCTTAGAGTGGTCTAACGGATGATTCAACTATACTGATATTAACTCCGTCTGCCGCCAAACAGGCTTGTTGAAATTAACTTAGCTGTAAAAAATCATCTGAAAAAATTTTTAATCCCTGATGTATCGACTCATCGGGATAAATTCCCTTTACTTTCCAAATAACTTTGAAGTATAATTGTAGCTGAGATTTTATCGACCATGGCTTTATTTTGCCTGTCTTTTTTCTTTAATCCGGCTTCAATCATTGTTTTATGCGCTAAAATGGATGTAAAACGCTCATCAACATAAACAAGTTCAATATTCGGAAATTTATTTTTCAGGGCATTTACAAATGGTTTAATAAAACGCATCGATTCCGATTCCTCGCCATTCATTTGTAAAGCTCTACCTACCAATATTATATCTACAATTTCTTTCGATAAATAAGTTGATAAATAGTTCATGAGTTCATGCACCGTAATAGTGTCAAGTGCATTTGCTGTAATACGCAAAGGATCGGTAACTGCCAGACCTACACGTTTTTGTCCGTAATCTATTGCTAAAATTCTACCCATATAATTATTCGCAAAATTACTAAAAATTTAGCTGTGTGAAAAGTGAAAAAACTAAAAAACAGCAAATTATGTATTTTGATTTAAAATCAAATAGCTCAGGTCTAAAATCAATTACTTCAAAAAAATTATAAGACACAATATTATCTTTGCATAATTAATTATTTATGAATAAATGACTTAGTCAAAATTTCTTTATTATAGTATTGATCCATGAAAAAACCGTTTCTTTTATTTTTTTTGATTTTTATTGCAACATTATTCGGTGTACAGGCATCCTCACGTCAAATGGAACACCTGAACAGAGGATTAGCAGCTGTGAAAGTTACAAACGGCGTTTATTTAAGCTGGCGATTTCTCGGGACTGAACCTTTGAATACGGGTTTTAATATCTACCGGAATAATGTAAAAATAAATACTACTCCTCATTTATCGTCCACAAATTATTTGGATGCATCAGGTTTGACAACAAGTACATATATTGTAAAAGCAGTTTACGATGGAGTGGAAGATACTACAAAAACTCAAAGTGTAACTTCCTGGAGTACATTTTACAAATCGATAAAACTGAACCGTCCGGCTTCAGGAAGAACACTTCCAAATAAATACGGAAGTGTTGGAAAAGCGGCCGGTGGAAGCTATCCGAATGGTCAACCATATGGTTACACACCCAACGATTGCAGTGTGGCCGACCTTGATGGCGATGGCGAATACGAAATTATTGTTAAGTGGGATCCTACCAATTCGCAGGATAATTCATATTACGGACTGACTGGAAATGTTTATATCGATGCGTATAAATTGGATGGAACTCAACTTTGGCGTATCGACTTGGGAATGAATATTAGGGCTGGCGCTCATTACACGCAATTTTTGGTTTATGATTTTGATGGCGATGGTAGGGCAGAAATAATTTTCAAAACAGCTCCCGGCACAAAAGATGGCACTGGTAATTATGTGATTATGAATAACGATTATCCTATAGCTGATTACAGAAGTAAAGATACTACACAAATTAGCGGATCGAAAATGCTGGGAACTGTATTAAACGGACCTGAATACTTAACACTTTTCGATGGCTTAACCGGCAAAGAGCTTCACTCAGTTGCATATAATCCTTTAAGAGGATCTTTGTCATCGTGGGGCGATACTTATGGAAATCGTGCCGACCGTTTCCTTGCCTGCGTAGCATATCTCGATGGAGTACGTCCAAGTGCTGTTATGTGTCGTGGTTATTATGCACGAACAACGCTATGTGCTTGGGATGTAATCAATAATAAACTTGTACAACGTTGGCTTTTCGATTCTTCGGTATCGGGTGCAACTGCTGCCGGACAAGGAAATCACAATTTAAGTGTTGCCGATATTGATGACGATGGTAAAGATGAAATTATTTATGGAGCATGTGCTTTTGATGATGATGGAAAGCTAATGTACAGCACAGGATTAGGACATGGCGATGCAATGCATGTTTCGGATTTGAACCCTGATATTCCCGGACTTGAAGTTTGGACAGTACATGAAGATACTTCATCGCCTTACGGTTACGAGCTTCATTCAGCAAAAAATGGAACAATCCTCTGGGGCAATGCTACCGGCACTGACAATGGTCGGGGACTTGCAGCTGATATTGATGCACGTTATCGGGGTTTTGAGATGTGGAGTTCGGCAGCCGGAACTTATTCGTGTACAGGTACGTTGATTTCAAATTCAAAACCATCAACAAATTTTCGAATTTATTGGGATGGCGATTTGCAGGATGAATTATTGGATGGTTCAAAAATAACAAAATGGACAGGTAACGGAACATCAACATTATTGACTGCATCGAACTACTACAACTCAAAATCATGTAATTCAACCAAAGCAACACCTTGTTTATCAGCCGATATTTTTGGAGATTGGCGCGAAGAGCTTATTTTGTGGAATGGCAATGATTCCTCTTCGCTGGTTATTTATCAAACTACAACTCCATCGACAAAAAAGTTATTTACGCTGATGCACGATCCTGTTTATCGACTTGGAATTGCCTGGCAAAATGCTGCATATAATCAACCGCCGCATCTTGGTTTTTATATTGGTGATGGTTTATCTGACTTGAAATTACCCAATATATATACACCCGTTTACGGTAATACTAATACTTCGGTTAACACGCCAGCTACAAATCAAAATATAAGAATTTATTTTTTAAAATTTGATGAACTTCGAATATCTTCGTCTGAAACTATTCAGAAAGTAAATGTATATACAATTTCAGGAAAGTTAATTTATGAATTCAATAATATAAGAAGTTCCGATTTTACTTGTAAAATATCAGATAATGAACATCTTTACATAGTTAGAGTTGAAACAAATAAAAGTATAAATGCATTTAAAGTTATAAAATAGGAATTTAATATTTCGCAAAACATAAACTTCAGTTGATAATATCTTCTGAAGTTTTTTTTATATCTCTAAACAAAGTATTTTTCAAAGTGTTTTTATTAGTAAAAAACACTATTTTTGTTATTAAAAAGCACCATTCATACAGTTTAGTTAATGAAAAAATCCCCCTCTGTTGACGAATATATTTTAAACTTTCCTCAGGAAGTAGTTGAAAGATTGGTAATAATTCGCGAGCTTATATTTTCTCTTGCTCCGGATGTAACAGAAAATATAGCTTACGGAATGCCCTCATACAAACATTTGGGCAAACCGTTACTTTATATAGCCGGATACGAAAAACATACAGGATTTTATGCTTTACCTTCAGGGCATGAAAAATACAAAGACCGGTTGTCTGATTACAAACAAGGAAAAGGTTCGGTGCAATTTCCACATAATAAACCGTTACCAATAGATTTAATTGAAGAAATTATCCGATTCAGAATTGATGAAGTTGCAAAAAAGCTTAATTAAATTTGATGAAAATACATACATCAATAATAATACTATTTTTAATTGTTTCAATTTTTTCATCCTGTGAAAAAGAAATTGATATAAATTCATTGTTCGATAAATTCAATGGAAATCAATCAATTGTAATACCAATCGGAAGTTTCGATGCTGAAATTAATTCAGTAGTTACAAATTACTTTAACAACGATCCTTATGTAAAGATAGTTGACGATGAAGTACATTTTGTAATGACAGATAGCAGCAATTTTGTGTTTCATTACCTGAACTTTCTCGATAAATTGCAACCGCAATTTATCAACGATCCGTTAACCGATATGCCTTTTCTGATTCAATCTAATAAGCGACATAAGTTTACAAAAGCCACAGAAATAAATTTTGGTTTAAATAGTAATATAAGCTTCGAACGCGTGGACTCGGTAAAAGTTGAAAATGCCGGATTAATTTTCGAATTTGCTGATTACTCTGAAATTAAACCTGCCGATATAGAAGAAATCAAGTTAACATCCAATTATTTGAATAAACCTATACTGATAAAATCATCTGATTTTCGTACAAACCGGGCTGAAATTGATATAAATGATTATACTTTTGTTTTTCTGCCCAATGGATATTTACCTGTAAATATTGAAATTACGGTAAATCCTAAGCGAAACATCTATTTAAATACTTCAAATGGAGCAATTTATTCAGTGAAGTTTAACAGATTTGATTATAAAGTAGCTTATGGAAAATTTGAGCCATCGGTAAAAACCCGTCAGGTTTTAACCCGACGATTGGTTTGGAACGATTTTCTGCGAAACAGCCTTTTACGCTTTTCAAATCCTCAAATTGATGTACAAATCAGAACCAATGCAGGGGCAAACCTGCGATTTGAATTCGATTCTGTTTTAGCCACATATCCTGATAATTCAAAAATATATTCCGAATTTAACGGAATTAAGTACATGAGTGAGAATATCGGGTTAAAACCTTCTATTCCGGGAAGTGAAATAACTTATAATCTTAAAACTTTTGATAATTCTTATGGAAAAACATATCTGTTATTTGATAAATTAGATAAACCCGATTCACTTATTTACGGCTACGGAGCATCTCTTAATACGGATGCTTATTTCACGGATAAAACACCTGATTTTCTTTTGCCTGACTCAAGAGTTTTTGTAAAAATCAAAACTACTCTGCCGTTTCAGTTGAATGAATTCAGTAATTATAATTTTACCGATTCTGTTACAGGTATTTCCGGTTTTTTTCAACGAGAATTAAAAAATATTGAATACGGCAAAATGGATTCAGTTTTTCTTGTACTTCGTATCAATAATTTATTGCCTGTAAGCGCCGACATTAAACTCCGTTTTGTAGATAACGA
The DNA here is from genome assembly GCA_964405245.1 of uncultured Paludibacter sp. Classification (GTDB taxonomy): domain Bacteria; phylum Bacteroidota; class Bacteroidia; order Bacteroidales; family Paludibacteraceae; genus Paludibacter. The sequence goes on along the minus strand of CAYONE010000020.1, from coordinate 1,903 downwards.
AAATTTAAAAATCGACTCAGATATAGTTAGCCAATACAAAATTGCATCGGGTAGGGTAGATGCATCAGGAAAAGTGATTGAGGCAACAATAAATAATTATTCTGTAATGCTTACAAAAAATCAATTTGAATTACTTCGGGATAATCTTGATAAACTACATATTGAAATAAAATTTCAGGGCATGAACGAATCGTCAAAAATTTACATTACTGCTAAAGACAAAATAAGTGTACATGCCGGAATTTTTCTGAAAAATTTATCGGCAAAATAAAATAAGGGGTTATAACTAAACGATTTTTTTTGAAAAAGTCAACTATTATATTAGTTTATTTTATGTTTGCGCTTTTTAATTCAAATGCGCAAACGTTATCGTTGTATTTTGTAAAAGATATTCCCTTTCGTCATCAGTTAAATCCTGCCTTTCAGCCCGAAAAAAAATATTATATAAGCCTGCCTGGGCTTGGATATTCGCAAATAAGTTACCATAATACTTCATTTTCACTGCAAGAAACTTTTGAAAATGATATTCACAGTTTTTACAAATCGCTTTTGCCCAAAAACAATATTTATGCTGATATGCAAACCAATTTATTTTCGGCAGGTATGGGTATTCACAATACTTATTTGAGTTTAAACATAGCTCAAAAAGGCAAAGTAAATGTTGGCTTACCGAAAGATTTGTACAAGTTAATTATTTATGGAACACCCGAAAAATACGAAAATTTATTTAATCTGTGTAGTTTGGGATTTTCGGGAATTTCCTATATGGAAACATCGATAGGAATTTCGCAGCAATTTAATGAACAATGGACGATTGGAGTGAAATTAAAGTTGCTTACAGGAAATGCAAATATGAGTTTTGTTGCAGATAATCTGGATATTTCAGGTGGAGTTGATTCGTGGAATTTAAAAGGGCAGGCGCTGTTTAATTATGCAGGTGCTGCCGATATGCAAACAGATAAAATTTACGAATTGAGTCATGTGAAATATCCAAATTCGGTAACCGAATGGTTAAAACCACATGGATATGGAGCCGGAATAGATTTTGGAGTACATTTCAGAATGTTGCAGAATTTATATCTATCTTTTTCAGTAACTGATTTGGGTTTTATACATTGGAAAGGGAATGTAGTAAGCAATAAAATGAATATTGATTACAAATTTAATGGATTTGTAAATTTAAACAGTACAATGAGTGTAGATGAATTGAACAGCACTTTTAGCAAATTTAAATCTGTTAACAATACAGTCGATTCACTTTTAAACGATATTAAAACTAATGTTCAATCAGAAACTTATAGCGCTTACAATTCTAATACAAATGCATCAATAAGTTTAGGTGCCGAATACCGTTTTTTATCTGATCAGCTGAGTTTGGGATTGTTGTATAACACAACATTTTACAATACTAATTCTGCTAACAGGTTGATTACATCAATAAATTATAAACCGTTCCATTGGATTAATACTACATTAAGTCATACATATTTAGATGGTTATAATTCGATTGGCGCCGGAGTAAATCTGAATTTTGGCATTTTTAGTTTTTTTAGCTTTTTTGATATTATTCCAATTGGATTTGCAAATTTAAATGCTGCAAACAGTTCAATACCCTTTCAATTTCAACAAAACAGTTTCAATTTCGCTGCCGGATTGAGTATGGCATTTGGCAAAAGAGTTAAATTGTCGGAATATATTTCAACATCACCTTATAGTCCTAATACAGGTTTGTATCGCCATAAATTTAAAAAATCGAGATTTCTTTGGGATTTATAATGGATAAATGATAGTATCTTTGTATATTAATTTTTACACATAAAAAATCCAATTTTTTACAGCTTTTTAAAGACAATAGTGTGTTATATATTTAGTTAAATAATTGAAAATCAACTAATTATCTCAT
>CAYONE010000019.1:26745-52645 GCA_964405245.1 uncultured Paludibacter sp. | reverse complement strand
GACATATACAACTGTGTGGTTGATAATGATTCTTTAGGCGGAATTTCTACTTATGAATTCGTGAATATTTCCGAACCTCATAATATTAAATTTAGTTTCGCACACAAATCAACGAACTTAAAAGATATATCAACAGGACTTGTTAATTATAGCTATTATGAAGGAAGATGGACGTCTATGCCTGACTTTAGCAGCCTCACTCCGGTAAAAACAGGCACACTTAGTTTGTTATCAATTTCTATTCCTAATGGTGCCACAGACAATTACGGAGTTCGATATAACGGATATATTAATGCTCCGGAGGATGGTGAATATACTTTTTATATGACTGCAGACGACGGTTGCTCACTAAGTATAGGTAATACTTTTATTGTATCAAATCAATGTCAGCCAGAGACTTCAGGAAGTATTATATTACGAAAAGGTTATCATCCTGTCACTATCGACTTTTTCGAGGCTCAGATTAGTCAATCAATGGTTATTTATTGGAGTGGTCCCGGGTTTACGAAAAGAAGAATCAGCTCTTTGATAAGCGGTACCGTGGACAACAAAACTAGTGTGGATGAAACTTACAAAAGCAATATACGCGTATGGTCTGACAATCAGAACTTTCATATTTCTAATTCTCCTGATTTGATTAATTTCAATTTAGACATTTATGATATCACAGGTAAGCTTTTGTCTATTTATAATATTAAATCTGAAGGTGATATCACGACTATATCAAATTTAGGTTACAAAAATGGATTTTATCTTATAAAAATAAAGGATGATAAGAATAATATCATTAAAACTCAAAAAATCATTTTGAAACGTTAGTGATTATTAAAAAATAATACTAATTTCTTTTATAATAACCTTTTTTAATTCAGCAATTAACATTTAAATTCGATATTTGAACTTTCTCTTAGCCTATCTATATTTCTTAGTATTTATTATTCGTAAAAAAGCTTTTTTTTTGAATCAGGGATAACAACAAAAACAAACAAAGAATAAAATTTTAAATCTAGTTGAACATGAAATTAACGATTCAACAACACAAAAGAACAGGTATTTTATTACTTACCATATTCAATCTAATATTTTCATATGGTCAAACTACTATTTCAGATGCAGCTGGTTTAGCTGCTATTGCCAATAATCTTAGTGGGAGTTATGTATTAACAACAGATATTACATTAACTGGAACATGGACTCCAATCACAGGTTTTAGTGGTACATTTGATGGAGGTGGGCACATTATTAAAGGCTTATCGTACAACAATACTGCGACAGAAAAGGTAGCCTTATTTGCAACAACTACTAATGCCACAATAAAAAATTTAGGTATTGAAGGTGCAAATATTATTGCAAAAAAAGATGTTGCTGCAATCATTGGAATTATGACTGGTGGTGTTCTGGAACAGTGCTATGTATCAAACAGCTACATTCAGGGTGGCGACCATGTGGCATCAATGGTTGGTCAGGCTGTAGCCGGAACAGCCAACGCAATTGTACGAAACTGTTATGCATCAGCCTATATTTATGCTACAACAAATAATACCGGAGGAATAATTGCAAGTGCAAAAGCATGTACTTTATCAAAGTGTTATTTTTCGGGAGTGGTGAGAGGTATTGGAAGTGGACAGCAAGCAGCCGGCCTTGTTGGTTTTATTGAAAATGGGTTTACTCCAACAGTTGAATATAGTGTTAATTTATCTCCTTTCATTATTACAAATGCAGGAACTTCGATGCGAATTATTCCGAATATAGGACGTAATGCAACTTTAACCCAGAACTATTCAATAAGCACAAGCTTATTGGGGACTTCATATTCATTGTCTGCATTAGCAACAGTCGCCACTTCAAATACTTATTATGGGACATCAGGAAAAAATGGTGCAAATCTACCTAGTGATGCCGATGCTTTGTCCGGAACATTTTATGCCAATACCCTTGGTTGGGACTTTACAAATACATGGAAAATGTTAGATGCTGGCTATCCTGTGTTAAAATGGCAAAATTCTCCAGTTAATGCAACTGTTATGAACTCTAACTCTCCTGCCGATTTAAGTATTCTCGACGTAACAGCTTCCGGATTAAGAACAGGAAATCAAATTGACTTTGGCAAATTAATCTCAAGTCATGGAATTGCATTAAATGTAAGTACAGATAACTCAAAGATTACAATCTCCGAGTCAAAAATAGCTACTTTAAAACCAGATGTGACGATAAGTACTGAAGAAATAGCTACTTTTAATTTATCTCCGGTTAGCTCTCAGTTCACCCTTTCAAATCCAACAGCCACCACGAAACTTAATCCGGGAATTCCATTTTCCGAATTTGCTCCTTATCCCTACCCGGATGGTATAATTAGCGAAATATACAATTCAGGCCCGGGATTGGCCGACGATAAAACTTCAGTTACATCTGAAGACTCAAAAATGATATTGATTACTTCAACAACATCAACATCATTCAATACCTATATTCAAACACTTTTGAATAATGGATTCACACAACTGTTTGCTAACACGATAGAGGGCAACAGTTTCTACACACTTACCAAAAACAACAAACTGTATTATATTTATTTTACCGGAAACACTAAACAGGTACGAATAATTCAGGATAACTCGACCAATACTTTACTTTCTGATCTCGACGCTTCAACTCAGGGTGGAGGTAATACCGAGTTTTATGTTTATAGTTTGGATTATACCCATGGTGAGGGTCAAACTTCAAAATTAGATTATTGGAAAATAGATTGTGGAACCTTATTAATTATCAAACTTAAAGATAACAGTTTGTTTATTATTGATTCAGGTCATGACAGACAAAGTAGCAATGCTGCAATGGAGGGATTAATGGACTTCATGTATAAAATTACAGGTCAGAATCCCGGGACAACGATTAATGTAAGAGGTTGGTTTATTTCTCATTTTCATGGCGATCATGTTTATTTAATTTATCCTTTTATTAATAAATACCACGATTTTATTAATGTTGAAAGTGTGCTGTTTAATATCCCTTCGTACCAAACAATGAGTTCCGGTTATGATGGAAGTACATTTTTGATGAAACAAACTTTTCGCGAGTTTTATCCAGGTTGTAAGTATGTAAAACTTCATACCGGAGAAACATTTACACTTCAGGGAGTGAAATTCGATGTACTCCACACTCATGAAGACGCAGTAGCAGCAAATGCTAAAACAACAATTGGAAATTCTAATGATACTTCTACTATATTAAGACTGTTGATGGATGGAAAAACATTTATGTTATTAGGAGATGCGAGTACAACCTGTCAATCTGATATGTTAGCGATGTACAGTTCAACTACTTTAGTGAGCAACTGTGTTCAAACAGCTCATCATGGATACAACAATCTAACCTCTTTATATAACGCGATTAAAGCCCCTTTGGCCATATTCAATAATTCACAAGTAAATGCAGTTTCTAATACATCTGTGTTTGCCGGGGTTATGGGAGCAACAAATAACGTAAAAGTATGCTATGCAGATCCTAACACCATAAAGATTTATGTAAATAATGGAGAGTTAGTAACTGAGGATGTACCAAGTTATCGTTCATACTTCAAAACTGTTGATATTCCAGCATTGAACGTTCAAACGACTAGCACTAGTGGTAACAGAATCGCGCTTTCAACAGTATTAGCAAAACCCTCTCTAGAGTCTTTTGTTATAGACAAATCAGTAACAGGTACGAGATCGCTGTCTGTAAGTGAATCCTGTTCTTTAATTCTTGATGGTAAAACAAGTACAAAATACTGTACAGATACTGTTCCTATTACCATTGCCTGGTCGATGAAAAAACCTGTTGTTTTGAAATGGTATGTAATCTACACTGCAAATGATAATGCAACTTCATTAGGACGAAATCCTCAGAACTGGGTTTTAAGTGGTTCAAATGATGGTACTACCTGGCATAATATCGATTCTGTTGCTAATGCAAACTTGCCAAATACAAATTATACAGGTATCGGATTTGAAGTAAATAATATAACTCCATATCAATATTATGCAATTAAAGTATTTTCTACAGCCGGAGCTTCCGTTTTACAGTTTTCAGAAATTGGATTATATGGGCTGGAAGATGCAAATGCAAACGTAATTGACTATAAAGGCCAAAATAATATTTTTATAAGCACAACAAACAAGAATAAAGTGAGAATAAGCTGTGCTGATAATTTTGAGAAAGACACATATGTTTCAATATACAACATAGTTGGTCAAAAGCTTATAAATGAAACTATTGTTGGTTCCGCAAAAGAATTTACTTTGCCAATGGGGTTTTATGTTGTTTATATTCACAACAAAACTACTCAAATTCAACGTAAAATAAGGATAGCTTAGTCAATCACTTGATTTTTTTTAATGGTGTTTTCTTCATAGAAAACACCACCTTTCTATACTAATATTTAAATCTAAAATAATGAATTCTTCTAGACTTCCCTTTTACTGTATTCTCTCAATAGTCATCACACTGTTTTCCATAAAGATACAAGCCCTAAATTCTGTCTATTCACCACTTGACTTAACAGGATTCAATTCAGACGCAATATGTAATTCTTCTGACTGCAGTGGTTCTGCAACATTGGATGGCACCTGGTATTATTATTCTGCAGACAAAAAGGCTGCCGGAGCAATTCCTCAAACAATTGTAACAAAAAATGGAGTTGAATACCAACTAAATTCCTTTGCAGAAAATAATGTATTGACACTTGGCAGCAATGGAGTGATTGCCGGAGAACTTATTCTCAACACGCCTAAAATGGCAAAAGAATTATGGTTGCTCGGAATGTCAGCCAGCGGACAAAAAAACATTAATGTGGTAGTAAAATATACTGACAATACAACTTCAGATAGTCATAGTATATCTTTCCCCGACTGGTATCAGACAAACGGAGGTACTGCAGCATATTACGGACTCAGCCGTGTAAAATCTTCAACATCTTACGATGATCGACTTCAATTTGGTTTATTTGAACGTGTTATTCCTGTTGATTCTACAAAAACGGTGGCTTCAATTGAATTTTCGTACACCGGTACGGATCAAACTTACACCAGTATTTTTGCAGTTTCTGCGTATTTGGGAGGAGCCAGAACCTCAGAAAACAATCTTTATATGATTTCGAATGCTCATTTCGACACTCAGTGGGATTGGGATGTTCAAACCAGTATTGACCAATATGTAAAAAACACATTGGTGGATAATTTTAATTTGTTAGACAAATTTCCTGATTATGTTTTCAATTTTGAAGGAGCTATCAAATACATGTTTGCAAAAGAATATTATCCGGATTTATATAAAAGATTGAAAGGATATGTAGCTTCTGGTCGTTGGCATATTAGTGGAAGTTCGGTGGATGCAAATGATGTTATGGTTCCTTCTGCTGAAGCAATTATTCGTAATTTCTTGTTAGGTGAAAAATTTTACAAGAAAGAATTTGGGGTTAATGGAGGTAATGACATTATGCTACCGGATTGTTTCGGGTTTCCATATTCATTGCCAACACTTGCAAAATATTCCGGTATAGTTGGATTTCATTCTCAAAAATTATCATGGGGGTCGGCTTACAATTATTCTGATTTCCCCAATTACGGAGTATGGCGCGGAGTTGATGGTTCTGAAATATTAGCTATATATCAACCCGGTGCTTATGTAAACAAATACAAAGAAAATTTATCGTACAACGGGGATATCTTAAGTGAAATTATTTCAAACAAAACGAAGCTTGGAGCAGCTAAAACAGTTCGGTATTATGGAACAGGCGACCGCGGCGGTAGTGTTGATGAAGAAACTGTGGATTGGCTTGAAAAAAGTCTTGCATCTTCAGGTCCGGTTCATGTAAATTCAGTTACACCCGATCAGTTCTTTGAATCTGTTAGCTCAGAAGAACGTTCGAAACTTCCTGTATGGGACAATGAACTACCAATGACTGCCCATGGTGCAGGCTGCTATACCTCACAAACAAATTTAAAATACTGGAATAGAAAAGGTGAGTTATTGGCTGATGCAACCGAAAAATCTTCGGTAGTTGCAAACTGGCTCGGAACCCTACCCTATCAATCACAAACGATTAACGACAACTGGGTCAGATTGTTGTGGCATCAATTCCATGACGACCTTACCGGAACATCAATACCTAAGGCGTATACTTTTACCGTAAATGATCTTGTAGCTGTACAACTGGATTTTTCTAAAACGTTGAACAATGCAAATGGTGCAATTGCCCGACAAATAAATACACAAGTCCAGGGTACTCCTATCGTAGTATTTAATCCGCTTTCTATTCAAAGAGAAGATATTGTTGAAGCTAAAATTAGCACTGCCTCCGAACCTACAGCAATTAGCGTATACGATCCAAGCGGTAATGTTGTACCAGCACAGATTGTGGGTTATGAAAACGGCCAATTATCATTTATTTTTAAAGCGAATGTTCCTTCGCTCGGATATTCAACTTATGATTTACGTTTGAACGATGAGACATCTGCTTCTATTCAGGGGTCTCTTGTAACTACTATGAATACAATAGAGAATAATGAATATATTTTAAAAGTAAATAAAAATGGAGATATCTATTCGATTATTGATAAAAAGCAAAACAATAAAGAACTGCTCAAATCACCCATCCAATTATCGATGCAACTTGACAAACCCGGATATTGGGCATCATGGGAAGTAAGTTGGGGGGACATAACCCGTGATCCGTTTGCTTATGTTGATGAAAGTGTTGAAGTATCTGTCGCAGAACAAGGTCCTCTGCGTTCCGCTCTTAAAATAACCCGATCTAAAAATGGTTCTCAGTTTGCTCAATTCATCCGAATGACTTCTGGTGTAAATGAAGACAGGATAGATATTGTAAACGAAGTTGACTGGCAATCGAAAGAAACATTACTTAAGGCTATTTTCCCACTAAATGCAACTAACGAGAAAGCAACTTTCGATTTATCAATAGGAGCTATCGAGCGTGGTAATCGCGTTAGCAACTTGTATGAAGTCGCAGGCCATCAATGGGCTGACTTGACAAACAATGATCAATCATACGGAGTTTCCATTTTGAATGATTGTAAATATGGTTGGGACAAACAAGACAATAACACTTTGCGTTTGACTCTGATTCATACTCCTAGAGTTGATGGTGACCGACCTTTCCAAAAATATCAGGATCTTGGGCTGAATAAATTTACTTATTCTTTCTATCGTCATTTAGGTGCATGGAACGAATCGACTCAATGGCAGGCGGCAAAACTAAATCAGCCAATGTATGCATATGAGACCCCAAAACATGACGGAGTTTTGAATAAAAGTTTTGAATTTGTATCTCTTAATACTGATAAAGTAGCTATTAAGGCTTTGAAAAAAGCTGAGGAATCTGACGAAACAATCGTTCGTGTTTATGAATTGACAGGAGCTACTCAAAGTAATGTAGAGATGACTTTCCCGACAAATATCATTTCTGCCAGAGAAGTTAATGGACGGGAGGATTCAATTGAAGGAGCTGTAAATTACATTGGTAATAAGTTGTCATTCTCAATTGCACGCTTCCAACCACGGTCTTTTGCAGTAAGACTCACTGCACCAACTGATTCAATAGCACAGAGCCCATCTTCAACCCCAATTTCACTAACTTATAACATTGATGTTATGAGTAACGATTCACTTAAAAAAGATGGTAAATTTTTGGATACAAATTATGCATATCCTTCAGAATTACTTTCCAATGAGATTAACTCTGACGGAATTAAATTCTCAGTTGGTCCCCGTGGAAATGGTTTACTAAATGCAGTGAAATGTATCGGGCAGGAAATTAGCATTCCTCAGTCAGCAACCAACAAAAAAATATATATACTTGCTGCCAGTCAGAATATAAATGGTTCAAATGTTGACTTTACAGTCGACGGAACTGCTTATCCGGTTCGGGTTGAATATATGGCTGACAATGTAGGTGAATGGGGAACTATATATGGCACTAGAAAATATAAAAAAGAAAATATAGCTTTTTTATCTACACACAGGCATAATGTTCTGACTAATGTAAATGATTCATATTCTTATCTCTACATTTTCAAATACATTATTCCTATTACAGCTACAACCGAAAAAATCACATTACCAAACGATCCAAATGTGGTTGTATTTGCAGTAACAGTTTCCGACAATGAAAATGATGATGTAACTCCTGTTACTACCATTGATAATCTACCGGATTTTGAATATATTACACCTGTTGGCGAGTCTCAACCGTGTGGAGAAAGGTTAATGCCAACATTAGTGACAGCCTCGGGGTCAGTTGATGCGTACCAACGTCCGGCAATGGCTACCGATGATAACCCATATTCAAAATGGTGTGATGAAGGAAGTTCAGGTAAATATTTAATTTACACCTTTAATGAGCCAGTGGAGATTTGTCAGTGGAATATTATTCATGCCGGTATTGAAAATGATGATAATATCACTTCGGATTTTACATTGCAATACTATAATGGAAGTTGGATAGACGTAGATGCAGTTACAGGAAATACGAGCAATAAAACAGTTCGAACCGTAACCCCGTTTACTACTGACAAGATTCGACTCAAAATCATTAAACCAACACAAGGCACTTCTACTATAGCAAGAATATACTCATTTGACGTGTATGGAAGTCGTTCTATTACAAGCATTTGGGATATAAAATCAGACAAAAAATCAAGTATCGAAAATTTTCCAAATCCATTTAGTCATAAAACGACCATTAAATGCAATTTGCAGGAAAGTGCAGAAAGACTATTACTTGACGTTTATGATCTAGCAGGAGTTTTAATTAGTCACGATGCTTTTTCAGCAATTCAGGGAAATAATAATTTGGTTTGGCAAAATACTACAGGTATGGCAGGGGCTTACATTTATAAAGTATCGGCCATAAGAGGTAACAAAATTAATTTGCTCGGCACAGGAAAAATGTTTGTCACCAAACATTAATATGACATCGTAATTTTTTTGCTTGTAAGTCGATAAGATATAACTTGTTCCTGTCGACTTACAAGTTTTTTTAGCAATAACACACCATTGTAAAACCACGATTTTATAAAAAATTTCAAACAATATAGTTACATGAGAAAAACGAATTTATTATTAGTATTAATTTTATCTTTTATCCTTTTATCGGCACAGGAAAAAACCATTAAAGTTTCATCATTTAATATTCGTAACGAAAATTCGAATGATGCTGCTAATGGCAATGGTTGGACCAATCGCTACCCTGAAATAGCCAACATTATTCTTTTTCACGATTTGGATATTGTGGGAACCCAGGAATGTAAAAGTAATCAGATTACAGATCTGCTAAGCGTTCTGTCTAAGTTTAATTATAATTATATTGGGCGTGGTAGGGGAACAAATCCAACCGATGATGAATATTCAGCGATATTTTACAAAACGGATAAGTATAAATTAATGGATTCCGGTAATTTTTGGCTTTCAGAAACACCAGATATACCTAGTAAAGGGTGGGATGCAGCCTTAAATAGGATATGCACTTGGGGGAAATTCAAAGACAAATCAACACATTTCGTTTTTTATGTCTTTAATCTTCATATGGATCATCAAGGAAAAGAGGCCAGAAGATTAAGTTCTGAATTGGTCATCAAAGAAATAAAAGAGATTACAAAAGGAAAACCTGTAGTTTTAACAGGAGATTTTAATACTGATCAATTTGCTGAAGGTTATAAAATTATTACTAATAGCGAAACACTCTTGGATAGCTATACAGCTGCTAAAATTATTCATGATCCGAACGGAACCTTTAATGGTTTTGATATTAATAATACCACTAATCAAAGAATTGACCATATTTTTATTAGCAACCATTTTACAACCCTTCGATATGGTGTCCTCACTGATATTTATTGGACTGATAAATCTGGAATAGCAAATCATCCCCGAGATTTTCCTGATGAGTCAACTGTTTGTGTCGGAAAACCAAGAATGCCATCCGATCACTACCCTATAGTTGTAGTAGTGAAGTATTGAAAAAATACCGATATTTTATAAATTGCTTAGTTGACTTGCTAAAAATGAGTTCAATCACTACTATTTTGATTTATAATTATTGGTGATAAGTAAATTTTAACGACATAATAGTTTACATCTCTGACATCTTCAAAAAACTCTAATTATTACTAAAAATAGACAAAGCAATTTGTATATTTTTGCTTCAGATATTATTCAAAATAGTTAATTAAAAATTTAAATTTATGAAAAAAAATTACTTTCTATTGAGAAGGTTGTTGTTACTTGTCATAGTTGGCATATGTACAACATTTGCTCAGGCTCAGACATCCATTTCGGATGCGGCAGGTTTGGCTGCAATTGCAAATAACCTAGGCGGCAGCTATGTATTAACATCAGACATCACATTAACTGGTACCTGGACTCCAATAGGTACTTTCACTGGAACATTAGATGGAGGAGGCCATATTATTTATGGTTTAAAAGTAAATGATAGTGGAACTGCAGAACGTGGCCTGTTTTCAAAAACTAATGGAGCTACAATTCGTAATCTCGGAATAGAAAATGCGAATATTGTAGGAAATGAAAGAACAGGAGCTATTGTTGGCCTTATGATTGGCGGTCTTATTGAAAAATGTTATGTTGCCAATAGCTATATCGAAGGTCGTGACCACGTTGGTTCTATCGGTGGACAAATAAAAGGAGGTGCAATCATACAAAATTGTTACTCTACAGCAAATATTTATTCACGTGAATATCAGGCTGGAGGATTAGTTGGCGTAATCAATGAGGATAATACCAAAATTTCAAAATCATATTTCTCAGGTATTGTACGTTGTGCAGCTAACAGTCGTCCTGCAGGTATTCTTGCATGGAGAGATAATGGCACTAACACTGTTGAGTATTGCGTAAATCTTGCTCCCTATATTTTAGGTAATGATAATTTAAGAGTTGTTGGAAATGATGGTGTAACTTTGACAGAAAACTATTCTTTAGCAAACTGCAAACTATCTTCTGATATAAATAATTATAATGGTTCCACAGTTCCAACAGCTGATGGAAACTATGGAGCAGGCAAAAGACACGGAGCTAACATTCCCGGAGGAGATGCCAACGCACTGACATCAGACTTTTATGCAACAACTTTAGGTTGGGATTTTACTGAAGGTACAGGTGTTTGGAAAATGTTAGGTGCAGGATATCCTGTATTACAATGGCAGTCAGCTCCTGTTAACTCTTCAGCTTTACGTTTAGCAAGTAGTTATTCATTACAGAATGGAGATCAAATCAATTTGAATGATCTTGTTTCAAATCGTGGTTTGGTATTATCATTTAGTACTACTAGCGATAAAATTACCATAGCAGGTAACATTGCTACTGCTCATGATATTAACACTCCGGAAGATGCTATCATTTCAATTTCAGTGAATTCTGATTTTACTGAAACAGATCAGTTGATCATTCATTTGTTTCCTACTGGTCCAATTACTATTTCTACACCTGCTGAGTTAAACGCAGTAACTCAATTTCCAAATATGGACTTCTTGCTAACGGCTGATTTAGATATGACTGGAATTCCATTCTCAGGACTTTGTAGTTCAGCGAGTCCGTTTACTGGAACATTTGATGGTAATGGTCATGTTATTAAAGGTTTGAGTTATAATAATACAGCTACCAGTACCCTGGCATTGATCAATGCAACAAACGGTGCAACAATTAAGAATCTGGGAATAGAACAGGCTAATATAATTGGTAAAAATGATATAGCTGCAATCGTTGGAACAATGAGTGGTGGAACAATGGAAGCGTGTTACGTTGGTAACAGTTATATCGAAGGAAATGACCATGTAGCTTCTTTGGCAGGTAAAATCTATGGTGGTGCAGTAATTCATGACTGCTATTCAAATGCAACTATTTTTTCAAGATCAACCCAGGCAGGTGGGCTCGGTGGTGTTATTTTAGATGCAAACTCTAAAGTATCAAAATGTTATTTCTCAGGAAAAGTGGCGATTCCAACATCCAATACACGTCCTGGAGGTATAGTAGCTTTGATAGATAATAACAATGGAATAACAATAGAGTATTGCGTAAATCTGGCATCTTCAATTATAGGTGGTTTAAACTGTAGAATTATTCAAAACGGAAGTCAGAGTACATATACTTTAACATCGAATTATTCAATCAGCACAACAATAATGAATCCTAACGGATCTGTAATGTCGCCAACTGATTCTAATGTAGCAACAAACAAGCTACACGGAGCTAATTTACCAAATGATGCAGATGCATTGTCAAGCACCTTCTACGAAACAACACAAGGCTGGGATTTTACTAACACCTGGGCTATGCTACCAACAGGAGGTTATCCGGTACTAAAATGGCAAACTGCACCACAAACTGTTACGGTATTTTCAGCTAATAACGGGGCATTGATATCAACCGGTTCAGTTGACTTGAATAAACTGGTTGTTACCAATAATGCTAAAAATGCGATTGCATTTACCACAAGTAGCAGCAATGTTACTATTGACGCAAATAATGTTCTTACAATGAATAGTGCTGTAAGCTCGGTTGAAACTGTAATAATTAATATTGCTGCTAAGCCTGATTTCACTCTTACTTCAGGTTCTCCAACCAGCTTCACCGTATCTTTAGTACCAGATGCAGCTGACCCAATTGAGATATCAACAGTAGCAGATTTAGCTATCGTTGAGGCTTATCCTGCTAAAAATTATAAACTGATGGCCGATTTGAATATGACGGGTGTTACTTTCGATGGACTTTGCAGTGTCGATGTTCCATTTACCGGAATCTTTGATGGTAATGGCCATGTAATATCAAATATAACAAATACAAAATGGGCAGCTCAAAAAGCAAAAGTTAAAGGTACCGGTTTGTTTAATGCAACTAAGGGTGCAACTATCAAGAAGTTAGGAGTTGAATCTGCTCTTGTCACCGGTATCGATCAAAACGTTGGTGCAATCATTGGTCAAATGCAAGGTGGTTTAATTGAAGAATGTTACGTTGTAAACAGTCAAATTAATGGATATGACCATGTTGGGTCGTTAGTAGGAGGCGTAAACGATTATAACAATGATAAATCAGGAGCTGGAGCTACAGTACGTAATTGCTACGGAAATGCCAGTGTTTACTCTACCAACTATCAGGCTGGTGGTCTGACTGGAACTATAATGAAAGGATTAGTTGAAAAATGCTACTTCACAGGAACCGTTAAAGATGCTGGGGACAGAGCAATTGGCTTGGCTGGATATCATGACAATAGCACTACAACAAATGCGACAGATGTAGTTGTAAAAAACAGCATAAATCTTGCTACGTCGATTTTATCTCAGAATAAATACCCTGATCAAACATTCAGAATTTTTGACAATAATGGTAATCGTGCATGTACTTTGGAGAATAATTATTCAATTAGTAGTACAGTTCTAGGGAAAGCTGATCTTTCGTCCAGTGGAGTTGCTACTGTTGAATTAACAACAACCGGACGCAACGGCGAAAACCTGACTTCTGATGCAGATGCTAAAACAGCTTCATTTTATTCAGGAACCTTAGGTTGGGATTTTACTAGCATTTGGAAAATAAGTGAAGGTGTAAATTATCCAGAGTTACAGGCATTCAGCTTACTTGGTACTGATGTTAAAACAGATGTACCTGTTCAGGAATCTTTGATGATCTATCCAAATTTATTGTCTAAAGGTCAAAGTTTTCAAGTAAATAATTCAGAAAAAGGTGTGTTGAGTATATATAGTTTACAAGGTGCTTTGTTAGAGAAGTTGAATATTGAAGCTAGTGCAACAATTAAAAGCAACCTTACGCATGGTTCTTATATAGTGAAATTCACAGAAGGAAATAAAAGTCAATTTGCAAGATTAATTGTGAAATAAATAGACTAATTAGAAAAGCACATTCTTGGATGTAAAAATCAAAGAATGTGCTTTTATTATGGTGAGAACATTTAAACTATAAGGCATTTTTAATTATGTTTGATTGTCTTTTTTTAATTTAATTGTAATCCACAGCAGAAAATCAATACATTATAAAACACAATAGCATGTTTTGACCAATTTAGTTTATCAAAATAAGCGGAGTGAAGAATTTACACATAATTTGGTTTGGATAGGCAAAATGTTAACCATAAAATTCAAAACCCTGATTATAACATAGTAAAATACTGTCATATTAGTTTACTTTCCCGCCATTAAATAATTCAAATGAAATATACTTTTTGTGTCAGGAATCAAATTTTTAATTTTGTTGCGAATCACAAAGCCTGATGAGAAAATGGTAGACGACGTTAAATATCACAAATAAAAACAATATATTACATCATGAAAACAAAAGAAAAATATTTACAATATCCAGTAAAGGGCATATTGTTTTTTTCTATTCTAATTCTACTTGCATACAACTTTGTTGGATGTAATGCAAGCTCCGATGATGAAAGAGTTATTGCACCTCCGGATCCAAACATTGAGACTGCAATTTCAGATTATTATCCCGATAGTGGAGGAGTAGCTACAAAATTGATTTTACATGGGACAAATTTCGGTACAGATACTTCATACATCAAAGTGTATGTTAACAATAAAAAAGCTGCAATTATCGGATGTGATGGTGAAGCAATTTATGCAATTGTTCCCTCGAGAGCAGACTCTGGAGAAGTTAGGGTTGTTATAGGAAAATCTGCAAATATTAAAGAATACATTTATCCAATAAAGTTTAAGTATTTTTTCAAGGAAAACGTAACTACTGTTTGTGGACAGAATGGTATTTCAGGTATTGAAGATGGAGATGTGAATACTGCAACTTTAAGAAGACCTTGGAATATTGCATTTGATAATGATGGAACTTTGTTTTTTCTTGATGAAGGTCGTGGAATTAGTTCAGATGGTGGTTTAAGAAAATATGCAGATGGTAACGTAGAAACTATTATGAGGAACTCATCAGGAGTTTTACAATCTCCTACTGGATTAGTATTTAATGCTACTCAAGATACATTATTTATGGTACAAACTATTTATAGTGCCAATAATATGACTTCTACAGCCTCGATTGCGTACCTTACAAGAAATGAAGGATTTAGCGTAATCAAACCTTATATTAAAACTGACTTGACATTTAGGGCAACTGGTATTGCAATACATCCAAAAACCGGAGACATTTTCTTTAATAGTTATGTTGATGGGTCTATATATAAAGCAAATAAATATACCGGAGCATACGAAAATATATGTCAGGTAAATGGAACCAACAATGAATTGAGAATGATTTTCGATCCACAGGGCACATACCTTTATATTATAGTTAAAGATAAACACTGTATATATCGTGCTAAATATAATTCAACAACTCGTAAAGTAGAAAATCCAACAGTTTTTGCAGGTCAGTGGAATGCAAGTGGATATTTAGATGGAATTGGTATTGCAGCTAAATTCAATACTCCGGGACAAGGAACTTTCGATCCCGATGGAAATCTTTATATTCCGGACAAAGGCAATCATTGTATTCGGAAGATAACACCTGCAGGTGTTGTTACAACCTTTGCAGGTATTGGAGGTACTTCTGGATATAAAGATGGTGATCCTTTGGAATCGCTTTTCAATAATCCCGAATGTATTACTTACAATCCGGCAGATGATGGTTGGTATGTAGCCGACAGGGAAAATAGTTTGATTAGAAAAATTCTTGTTGAGTAAGTTAATTATCTTGAAATAGTTTAATAATATGAAAAAAATAAACCAAAGGTTTATAAGTTCTTTATTGTTAATGTTTTTCGTTCTTAGCCTATTGGCACAGTCCAAAACAAATACAATAACCGGAAGAATCACAGACGAAAAAGGAGAGCCATTAATTGGTGTGGCAATCATCGTAAAAGATCAACCAGGTTTAGGAACCACCACCGACATAGATGGTAAATATAAAATCAAAGCTGGAGAATACGATATCTTAATCGTCAAGTATCTTGGATACAAAACGGTAGAACTCCCTGTGGCAAAGGGACAATTTAGTATTCAAATGGAAGACGACAATAAGAAATTGGATGAAGTTGTCGTATCTGCTGCAGGTGTCGTACAAAGGAAAGCAACTCTTTCGGGAGCAATCACAACGGTAGATGTTTCAAAATTAACCGTGCCTACAGCTAACCTTAGTAATGCACTGGTTGGAAATGTTGCAGGGATTATCGGATATCAGAGTAGCGGGGAACCCGGCGAAAACACAACAGAATTCTGGGTACGTGGTATCAGTACTTTTGGTGCTAACTCTGAAGCACTTGTTTTAGTGGATGGTATAGAACGGTCATTGAACGAGTTAAATTATGAAGATATTGAATCTTTTAGTGTATTAAAAGATGCTTCAGCTACAGCGATCTACGGTTCACGTGGAGCTAATGGGGTTATTATTATTACAACCAAAAGAGGTAGCTCAGGGAAAGTAAATATCAATTTTAAAGAAGAATATGGGTATAGTACACGTTCAAGAACTCCTTCATATACCGATGGTATTACTTATGCAGAAATGGCAAACGAAGCTCGTTTAACAAGATATCAAGACAAGATTTACTCAGATCAGGATATCGAAATTATTCGCAGAAATTTAGATACGGATTTGTTTCCGAACGTAAATTGGCAGGATGTCATACTAAAGAACGGTGCTTCAAATTATCGCTCTACTTTGTCGCTAAGTGGTGGTGGAGCAACAGCCCGATATTATGTATCAGGCAGCTATTATAATGAAGGTGGTATTTATAAAACTAATGATGTAAATAAATATAGTACAAACGTTTCATATGAAAGATACAATTATCGTTCAAATGTAGATGTTAATGTCACAAAGACTACATTATTAAAAATGGGGGTATCCGGATATCTTGTTAACCAGACAAAGCCAAGATATTCATCTGATGACATATGGGGTTCTTTATCAAACCTGACTCCATTAACTGTTCCCCGAATGTACTCGAATGGTTTAATTCCAACCTATGGAACTGCCGATCAAATGAACCCTGAAGTGCAGTTGAATAATACCGGATATAAAACAGTTTGGAAAAACAAAGCTGAAACAAATCTTATTTTAGAGCAGAATCTTGATTTTATTACAAAAGGATTGCGTTTTATTGGAACATTCTCATTTGACACTGAAAATGAAAATACTATAGAGCGTTCTAAGAGTCCGGAATTATGGCGTGCCGAAAGAAATCGTGACAGCAACGGTAGATTAGTAATGGTCAGAGTTGCTTCTGAATCTTTAATGAGTCAATCCGGTTCTGCAGATGGAAACAGACGAACCTATACGGAAGGGAAACTGGATTACAATACAAAAATTGGTGAAAATCACAGAATCACCGGTCTTTTAATGTATTATCAACAAGAGAAAATAAATAGTGTTAATATTGGCGATGTTAAGTCATCAATTCCATACAGGAATCTGGGTCTTTCAGGTCGTGCAACTTATGGATATAAGGACAAATACTTGTTTGATTTCAACTTTGGATATACCGGTTCTGAGAACTTTGAACCCGGAGAACAATTTGGATTCTTTCCTGCCGTTTCTGGCGCATGGGTTATTTCGGAAGAACCTTTTGTGAAAAAGAATCTCAACTGGGTGGATCTTTTCAAAGTTCGTTATTCTTACGGTGAAGTTGGAAATGACCAGTTGACAAATGACAGATTCCCATATATGTCTTTTATCGGCACTTCAACATCGTACAACTGGGGTGAATATGGTTCTAATTACGTACAAGGCTATCGTATTACTACCATTGGGTCTTCAAATTTAACATGGGAAACCGCAAAAAAACACGACATTGGACTTGACCTTGTTTTATTTAAAAATAAATTTACACTTACAGTGGATGCTTTCAGCGACAATCGTAGCAACATCTTTATGAAACGTAATTTAATGCCATATTCAACCGGATTGCAGGATTTGCAGCCTTGGGCAAATATTGGTCAAATGATGTCTACCGGTATGGATGGTTTATTCTCATACGCCGACAAGATCGGAAAGGTAAATTTCACCTTAAGAGGAAACTTCACCTATGCTACAACAAACGTATTGAATTATGATGAAGCAGATAATGCATTATGGTATCAAATGACTAGAGGATATCGTTTGAATCAAACCAGAGGGTTGATTGCATTGGGATTATTCAAAGATCAGGAAGATATTGACAATAGTCCGAGTCAATCGACTTACGGAACTTATTTTCCAGGTGACATAAAGTATAAAGATGTAAACGGAGATGGAGTTATTAACAATGATGATGTTGTACCTATTGGAAATACCACTGTTCCTTCATTCGTATATGGAGCGGGACTAAGTCTTAACTGGAAAAATTTCGACTTCAATATGCTTTTTCAGGGTGCTGGCATGGTCGATTTCTTCCTTTCCGGAAATAGTGTTCAACCATTTTCTGGAGGAAGTGTTGGTAATATCCTAGAGGTTATGACCAATCCAAATGATCGTTGGATTTCAAGAGAAATCTCAGGAACAGCTGCAACAGAAAACTTAAATGCAATTTTACCCAGATTATCCTATGGCTCGAGCTCGGGAAGCAAAAACAATTTTCAGAACTCGACTTATTGGCTACGTGATGGTCGATATTTGAGACTAAAGAATCTAGAATTCGGATATAATTTTCCAAAGACTTTAGTGCAGTCATTACATGCTACCAATATGCGCCTTGGTTTTATCGGTCAAAATCTTCTGGTATTTAGTCCGTTCAAATGGTGGGATCCTGAACTAGGCTCCGGTGATGGTGCAAGATATCCTTTATCGAAGACTTTCTCTTTCAATTTTACTATTAATTTCTAATCTTAAATATATTATGAATAAAAGATATATTATGAAAATGCAAATTAAAATCGTTGGATTGCTGTTAATAATATCAACGTTTGCTTCATGTCATTATCTTGATGTTGATCAATACTTTGATGATACATTGACCTTAGATTCTGCATTTACAAAAAGAACCTATGTGGAAGGATTTCTGTCCAACGCTTTCGAAGTTATGTATGTTGATGTTTCTGATATATGCTCCGGAGGCCGGGATGGCTCTTACACTGGAGGGTATGCCCTATATGCTTCTGATGAGCTTCTCAAAATGGATGATTATACTAAGCGATATCAGAATGGAGAATATAGTCCTACCGAAACATTGTTGGAAGACAAGTGGAAACGTGTATTCGAACCAGTTCGAAAAGCTTCTACATTTATTAAATATATCGATAAATGTACAGAAATGACGTTGGCTGAACGTTCAGACTTAAAGGCGCAGGCTCGTTTCCTAAGGGCATATGCCTATTGGGTGCTACTACGCCAGTATGGTCCTATTCCGTTGATTCCAGAAGATGGTTTCGATATCAGTATGAATTATTCAGAGCTTTCGGTACAACGTAGTTCTTTCGATGAGTGTGTGGATAATATTGCAAATGATTTTCTTTTAGCTGCTCAAAACTTACCTCTGACACGTACAGCAAATAACATCGGACGTCCTACTAGAGGAGCTGCTTTAGCGGCTCGTGCCAGACTTTATTTATATGCAGCAAGTCCTTTATACAATGGCAATACCGATTTGTTTGAGCTAAAAAACAGCGATGGGGTACAGCTCATACCACAGGATTATGATGAAAGTAAATGGGCCAGAGCTGCTGCTGCAGCATTGGATGTAATAAATCTCAAACAATATGGTTTATTAACAATTGATTCTACAACAACCACAGTCAAACCTCCATACAATAGTAATTATTCGGATAAAAATTTCCCTGATGGCTGGGCTAATATTGATCCGTTTGAATCTTATCGCCAAGTCTTTAATGGAGCTGTTTCAGTATCAAAAAATCCTGAAATCATCTTTACCAGACCAAATGATAAAGATTATGGTATATCTGATCTGGTAAGACTTTCTATGCCACATTCCTTAGAAGGAACTAATGCGATTGCAGTCACTTTAAAACAGGTGGATGCCTATTGTATGAAAGATGGCCGCACGATTGATGAAGCAAAAACGACAGGTGAATACGTTGAAGATGGATTCACAACAACTGCTACAAGCTATGATTTTCTTCCTAGAGGAGTTTCATTACAGTATGCAAATCGTGAACCCCGTTTCTATGCGTCAATTGCTTATCCTGGGAGTATTTGGGAGTGCTTAAGTGCTCAGGAAACTACTAATCAGAACAAACAGATTTTCTATTACAAAGATCAAGCTGATGGAAAGAAATTTGGAACAGAAGGAAACTATCCAGTGACAGGAATCGGAATGAAAAAATACTATAATCCGGAAGATGCACTAACTACTGGTGGATATATTGTAGAAAAATTTGAACCAGCCATTCGTTATGCTGATGTTTTACTTTGGTATGCTGAAGCTGTAAATGAATTAACTCAAACTTACAAAGAAACATTATATAATGGAGAAGAAGTTGTGATTAAAAGAGATGTGAATGAAATGCGTAAAGGGATTAAACCAGTTAGAATGAGGGCTGGATTACCAGACTTTGCTGATAATGTTTATCAAGATCAGGCTGCATTTAGAACTGCTTTGAAGCACGAAAGACAAATAGAATTATTTGCCGAATCTAAACGCTATTACGATTTAAGGCGATGGAAAGATGCTAAGGTAGAAGAAAATATCCCAATTTATGGATATAATGTTGAGATGAACCAAACGAACTCACAAAAACAGAGTTTTTACAGATCGACATTGGTAAGTACTTATCCAAAAATTTTTATCGCTCCAAGTATGTATTTGTGGCCAATTCCTCAATACGAATTGGTGCGTAATAAGAAGCTCACTCAGAATCCAGGTTGGTAATCATTAAAATTATAAGTTAAATAAATATGAAAAAAATAATATATTTTATAGCCTTATTATCAATAGCATTTAATTATAGCTGTAGTGATGGTTTACCTGATGAACAGTTTGAAAAACTTGTTTTGCTAACAAAAAATGGTTGGATTGATAAAGACATCAATATCTCTGAGTCAGGTATTGTTGAGATTCCGTTGGCAACTTCTATTAGTGGAACCTCAAGTAACATGGAAGATGTAGAAGTAAGTTTAGGCTTCGATCCAGACACTTTGTTTAACTATAATTTTGGTAAATACAGAAAAGACAGTTTGTTATATTATAAAAATGTTCCAGACAGTGCTGTGTATTTTGAGAACACTGTAGTTAACATCAAAAAAAATAATGATTCTGGAGTAACAAAATTAATTATTGATTTGAATAAAATTACCGATAAGTATAAAGATTATGTGATTCCGGTTCAGATATTAAATACTTCGAGATATGTCTTAGCTAATAATATTTATACAAAAGCGTTATATCATTTGCAGTTAAAAAATGATTATTCAGGCACTTATACAGGATCAACAATTATTTATAAAACTAAGGGAACTGCAGAGATTAATGATGAAGAGCAGAAGGTTACCATATCAAATAAGGTTTTATATGCTTTAACTGATAGTACCTGTTATTTTTATGCCGGACAAATAGATCGTAGTAGTACTGACAGGGATAAGTATATTGTTAATGTCACATTTCATAAAAATGGTACAATTACAATGAATTCTGCTATTACCGCTTTAAAATTTGTATTGGAAAATATAACAATGTCAGTTGTGAAAAAAGATAATACGAGCGATAATCGATATGAAAATGTGGTAACGACATTGGATATGACATATAAGTTTACTGACCTAACCTCAAACAGGCTAAGATCTGATGGTTTGGTTTCCATGAGTCAACAGGTTTTAAAATAACATAAAATTCATGGTTAACATAAATAAATGTTAACCATGAATATACAAAAATCAATACTTACTTAAATTAAAAATCTTATGAAAGCAAAAAAACTACTCTCTTTTATTGCTGTAGCAATAATATCACTGGGATTTCTTGCAAAAGGTGAATCTCATCTGATAAGTCGTATGCCTACTAATGGAGTTGGGAAGCAGATTGTGAGTATTCACTCATTTAGTGCCCAAACAAATCCAAACGAAGGTGCAACCAATTTATTAATTCCGGATATGGAATCTAACACGGATAAATGGTGCGATGCTAACACAGCACAGCCTTGGGTGATTCTTGAATTGTCAAATTATTATAATGTTGACAAATTTGTTATTACTGATGCTCGAATCCGCGAGCTTAATAATGGAAATTTTTCAGAGTATAAAATTTTTGTAACTGATAAAGCTTACGATGAATTGATTGGCGGCTGGGATGATGCAGACTGGACCGAAGTTGCTTATCGAACAGGAGAAGGTGACAGTATTATTAAAACAGTAAAATTGGATGCTCCCGTAAAGGCAAGATATGTTAAACTACTGATACTTAATAAAGGAGTACGCCATGACAATGGAAATATTGAAAATGCTATTCGTGTTTACGGTTTTGATGTATATGGAACTTTTGACTCAGAAATAGATCGTGGAAATTTAATTAGTGTTGGTAAAACAATTTTAGCAACAGAAAATGCAGTAAGCAAAAGAGAAACAGGTATCAACATAATAGATGGTAATATAACTAATATCTACGACAAATGGTGTTTCGGTAGTTATGGCTCTGATATTATTCAGCGTTATACAATTATTGACTTGGAAGCTTTGTATGATATTTCTGAAATTAAATTATACGATGCCAATTTGCTTGAACCTGGAACTCCTAATTTGCAGGGTTGCAATATATATGTAAGTCGATATGCACCAGACCTGAGCTTGATCAATATGTACAATGAAGATACCAATGACTGTTGGACAAAAGTTGTAGATTCAAATTTTCAAGAACTTGAAGATATTAAAGATTATCCATTAACAGGAGTTTTGGGACGTTTTGTGAAGATTGAAATTCCTTATGATAAAGCCGGTGATGCGACTCAAACATCCCGTATATTTGAAGCTGAGGTTTATGGTTCGCCTGCAGCTGTTGGTTCTGACGATGCCACATTAAGTTTGTTGAGTGTGTCTAAAGGTTCTATATCACCAAAGTTCAGTGGTGATATAACAACTTATACAGTAAATGTTGATAAAGAAGTTGAAAGTGTTGTTATTTCTGCTTCAGCTACTAACAGCAAAGCAACTGTAATTGGTGCTGGAGAACAAGCTTTAATTATTGGAGCAAACACATTTGATGTAACTGTGACAGCTGCAGATGGAATAAGTACAAAGAAATATACAGTTGTAGTGAATCGTGCTGATAAGTCTAAAATTTCCACATTGAAAAACTTAACATGTAATGTCGGATTCTTTTCTCCAAGTTTTATTTCAGATTCTCTAAACTATTTTGTTGACGTTCCGTTTGGAACAGAAAAAATTTCAATCTCTGCCGAAGCAACGGAAGAACATGCACAAATATCAGGTTTGGGCGAAAAAACTTTAACAGGTGCTGAAACTGTATTTGATGTTGTTGTTACTGCTGAAGATGGGGTTGTAACAAAAACATATACTATCACTGTCGATGTTGAACCGGAAGGATTGATTAGTGTTAACTATGGTCTCCCTGCAGGAAAACGTATTGTAAATATTCACTCTTACAGTGCTAAAGCTAATGACAATGAAAGTCCATACAAACTATTTTTAGGAGAAAGATTGAATACAAATGGTAATACCAGTAACAAATGGTGCGATAATAGTTCTGCTGAACCTTGGGTGATAATTTCATTAACTGACATTTACAATATAAATAGAATTGTGATTCGCGATGGTCAAACCATCGAATCAGGTGCTGTTAATATCTCGGGTTATAAACTTGAGTTCAGTACAACAGGAACAAATGCGACAGATTTCATTACTGTTGATGAAGACTGGACTGATGGTCAAAATACAATAGATATTGACTATCTTGCTGATAATGCACGTTATATTAAGCTTACATTATATAAAGGATTAAAATCTGATGGTAGTACCTCAAATGCAGTATGGATTTACGGAGTTGATATTTATGGTACAAAAGATCAGGATGTTGAAAGAGGTAATTTAATAAGCGTAGGAAAAACAATTGTAAATTACAGCAGTTATGCCGGAGATCGTGAAACTCCGAGCAATCTTATAGATGGTAACATCGGTTATGAAGTAGAAGACGTAAATACCGGTGAAATAAATACTGTAAAATGTGATCCATGGGCATTTAATAGAAACAAAGGTGATGGCTATGCAATTATCGATCTTGAAGATACCTATAGTGTAGATTCATTCAAAGTTTATGACAATGCAGATTGGCTCAAAGGATATAAAGTATATGTAAATACGACTGGAAACGAAGCTGATTGGACTGAAGTTTATAGCGGAACATATACTCCTGATTCTGTAGAAATTGAAAATGAGAACTGGGAACTTGATACAGTGGTTGTTGGTCCTGATCCTAAAATTGGTAAACTAACTGCACCGGTAAATGCCCGATTTGTAAAATTAGAAGTTCCTGTGGAAATGCAAAGTAGTAATTGGAATCGTGTTCGAGAATTTGAAATTTATGGGGGAGCACCTATAAGCGGATTGAATAAGATAAAATCTAATGCAGAAAGACTCACTGTATATCCAAATCCAGTTAAACAAGGTAATGCACTTTATCTGAATGAAACCGGTAATTTTAAAGTATATACACTTCAGGGAAGTTTAGTGTTTGAAAAAGAGATTAATGGCGCAACGCGTATTTCGACAAGTTCACTTGCTCAGGGAAGTTATATATTGAAGCTTACAGATAATAAAACAATCAAACAAGCTAAATTAATAGTTAAATAACATCCAGGTTAAATGTAAAAAAATCCCGGTTAAATGATTTTTACCGGGATTTTTTCTGATACGCGAGATATAAACATTCAGAGCTTATCAATAACTCAGCCTACTAATACCAACTGTTTTTATGAATTTCAAAATTGTATCTTTTGCTCTATTTTGTTTTATTCAAATAAATTTATTTTCTCAAACCTCAGAAAATATACTTCCTAATTGGGCTTTAGGTGGATTTGAAAGACCTGAAAATGCAAATCCTGTCATTTCGCCAAATATTAAGTCAACATTTTTCTGTCCCATGAATCAGGCAGAAGTAAAATGGGAGGAAAGCGACACGTTTAATCCGGCCGCAGTAGTAAAAAACGGGAAAATTTATATTTTATATCGTGCAGAAGATAATTCTGCTATAGGAATTGGAAAAAGGGTCTCCCGTATTGGTTTGGCTCAAACAAAAAATGGCATAAAAATGTCAAAACGCTCGTCACCCGTTTTATTTCCAAATGAGAATAACAAAGATAATGAATGGCCGGGAGGATGTGAAGATCCCCGTGTTGCAGTAACACCAGATGGAACTTATGTTATTTTCTACACCGCATGGAATCGTAAGGTTGCACGTCTATGCATTGCCACATCACATGATCTGATTAATTGGACAAAACATGGTCCTGCATTTGCAAAAGCTTATAATGGTAAATATCTAAATACATGGAGTAAATCCGCTTCTGTTGTAACCAAACTCGAAAAAAATAAGTTGGTAATTACAAAGGTAAACGGCAAGTATTTTATGTATTGGGGAGAATATAAAACACATGCAGCAGTATCTGACAACTTAATTGATTGGACTCCTCTTGAAGATGATAATGGAAATTTATTAGTGCTAGCTAATACTCGAAAAGGTTATTTTGACAGTGATCTTGTTGAATGTGGTCCTCCTGCAATTGTTTCTGATAAAGGCATTATATTACTGTATAATGGAAAAAATAGAACAGATTCCAATCGTGATTACCGGTTTACCCCTGGAACTTACGGAGCAGGTCAAATGCTCTTTGACAAAGATAACCCAACAAAATTAATCAACCGTTTGGACGTTCCTTTTTTCCGTCCCATGGAAAGTTACGAGAAAAGTGGACAATATCTGGATGGAACTGTT
>CAYONE010000019.1:0-26735 GCA_964405245.1 uncultured Paludibacter sp. | reverse complement strand
GTTTTTATTGAGGGATGAGTATATTATAAAAACAAGTGGTATTTATATTATGGATGTGCCGATTCTAAAGTTGGAGTAGCTATTTATGATCCCTCAAAAAAAGTTGTTGCAGATCCGGTTCCCAATTTTATTAAAAGCAAAGGAATCTGAAATTAATTTTGAGATGTAAATGTAAGTTGTTTTGCTTAAATTTATCATGATTTTATGCCATGATTTAGCTGTAATTAATGTCAAAAACTGTTTAGTATTTATTAATACAAAGTGTTATGAAGAGAACCAAAATGTATATCCTTGCTTCTATATTGTTGGGAATTTCTGTTGCAGTAGAATTACTTGCCCAATCATCGATATACGTTGGAGGGCATTTTAGACGAGAAAGACCTTATACTGTTACAACCCTTAAAAGTTCAGGTTTTGACTGTGTTATTTTATTTAACGTAAACGTTGAAACTGATGGTACACTGACAACAGACGGCGATACAATTTGTTATCAGGGCAAATATGTTTTTGCAAAAAAACACCCATATTATATTTCGGATGTAAAATCATTAAAAGTCCCTCCTACTTCTGTTACCCGAATTGAAATTTGTATAGGAGGTTGGGGAAATGAATCCTACGATCATATAAAATCTTTGATAAACCTCAGTGGAACAGGATCTTCTACAACGCTATATAAAAACTTTAAAATACTAAAAGATTCCATTCCCGAAATCGACGCAGTGAATAATGATGATGAACATGCTTATGATTCAAATACTGCCATTAGGTTTCATGTAATGATGGCTCAACTCGGGTTCAAATCCTCATTAGCTCCTTATACTAATAAATCATACTGGACTGCTATTGCCACTGGCATTAACAACAATATTCCCGGCACAGTCGACCGTATTCTTATACAGTGCTACGATGGTGGTGCCGGAAATAATCCTTCTGACTGGCATATAAACAATATCCCGTTGCATGCTGGACGTTTAAATTATCAGGATTTTAACCAGACCAAGACAGTAATGCAGACATGGAAAAATGAAAAAGACGTGGTCGGAGGATTTTTTTGGGTATACAATGACGAGACATGGAATTTGAGCAAATACGCTATTATGACAAATAGTATATTCGGATCATTATTACAAACTCCTACCGACAGTATTGTTGCTGTCTTTTGTGAAGATATGGATTATGGAGGGTATAATATTAATATGAAATTAGGCAAGTACAGAACTTTGGATATGGTAAAATACGGTTTAGCCGACAACGATATTAGTTCTCTGAAAGTAAGACCAGGATATAAGATTACAGTATATCGCAACGACAATTTTACAGGAGATTCATTAGTCTTTACTAGCAGTAGTAGATGGATTGGGGATGCTTTCAACGACATTACTTCATCTTTGAAGATAGAGCAAATAAATAATGCCTCAGAATCTATGGAGCTAAATGCTGATGTGGTGAAAGTATATCCGATTCCGGCTAACACATATCTTATTGTAAAAGCGTTGGAAGCTGAATATAATATCGTTTTACGGGATTTGTCAGACAAAATCGTCTTAAATACTAAATTAATGCAAGGAGATAATCGTATTGACACAAGTAAACTTCCCTCTGGTCTATACTCGATAGAAGGGCCAACTTTTTCGCAAAAGGTATTAATATGCCATTGATTTGAAAAAACAATATTCAAAATGAAAAATTATAAAATTAAAACTCTGCTCATAGCACTACTGATACTTTCGTTCTCAGGATTTAACTCATTTGCAGCCACTAAAGCTTCACAAGAATTAACTGGACAAATTATTTCCTATGATAAATGCAGTGATAGCCAGTTTCCTGTTACCAATGCTTTCGATAATAATATTAATACATATTTTCGTTCATGCGCCCCGTTTGGTAACTGGATTGGTCTCGATCTTGGAGAAAAATGCGTTATTACCGGGCTGGCATATTGTCCCAGAGTAGATTCTGATTATCGTGATCGATTATGGTTTGATTTAAGCACTAAAAAAATAATGTAAAAAAGTAATCCAGATTTATGATGCAGGAGAGTTACTCACCGTTAGTGTCAATTAGCGAGGTATTGTATTATCAGAAAAAAAGGATTACACGAGTAAATATTGAAATTTGCTCCAATATCACCCATTTAGGATTTTCTCCCAAAAAGGGAGTTGGTTAGTGGGCAGTTTTTTTTTGGTAGGTACATATTAATTCTTAAATATCTTCCTGTTTACCACCATTCCATTCCTGAATTTTATACCGATAATATAAATTCCTTTGTTCAGGTTTCCGGCGTAAATTTTATTGCCGTTAGCGCTTGCTATTTTTATGCCATTAGAATTGTATAAAACTAAATCCGATACTTCAATATCATCAACAAAAAGATAATCTGCCTTTATTAAAATTTTTAAATCTTTGTTTGATAAATAGTTAATAGTTTGGTTTCCGGAGGTTAAGGCTTGCGGTTCGTTATAGTTTTTTATATAAAACTTCAATCCCTCCACGCGGTTTCCGTTTGTGCCCGGTTCGCAAATATTCAGGGCAAAATCGAAACAGCCGGTTCGCTGAAGTACTTTCACTAAAATCCGGTTTTCACCTTGCTGTAAATCAATCAGTGGTTTGTCGGCTACGAGATTCGCATTAGGTCGCGAACCGCTGTAATTATAAACGGCTTTACCGTTCAAAAATACTGTCATGTCTTCTTCCGAATTCAGCCACAATTCAACATTTTTTCGTGCCACCGGTGCATAAACATTGCTGAAACAATATGCCACAACATTTCCGTTCGGATTCAGATAACTGTTCAGGTCAATTCTGTCATCGAAAAAGTAAATGGGTGCAGACCATTTTGAGTCGCCTTTCTGTGGGTTTGCACTTGTTTCACCTCCCAGATAATCTGTTGTCATATTTGAATAACTGAAAGCAGGCGAAATAATCCAGATTCTGTTTCCCTGTCCGTATCGAGAATGAACAGACCCTCGTGCAAAACGATATTTATATTTCGAGGCAATATCTTCGCCCAAAATACCTATGCTGTCGGAATTATTGGTGCCAAGTCCAATTTTTTCGGACATAGTAAGGTGTGCAATATCATCGGGATTTGAACCAATTATTCTGGCGCAAACATGGTCAACTGCAACCGGATCGGCACCTGCAATAATAGTATTTAACCTTACCTGATTTGAACCGCCCGACATTAAAGTTTTTTGCGTTTCGAGACATAACAACGCGTCAACCACGTTGAGTGTGAAGTTATTAATGCAGCTGCACAGGTCAACAATTTCCTCATCCTGCCACGATTTATAATTGTATGCCGATGTAAACTGAGCATGATGAATCAGTTTTCCGCCCGGACCGCCTTTCACTTTATTCCAGCCGTATTTTGCACCTGCTGCCACACCAATCTGATTTTTTAGCGCATTGGTTATGCCGGGTTCGTGCATTTTCAGAACCGGAACATTTATAAATTTGATATTAGGCGATGTCAGATATTTATGAATCCAGTATTTTCCATTCTGTGCATAGGCTAAACCTGCTTTAGAAGATACCTGAACTAAGTTTATACCATTTGCCACTTCATCATTTAAATCCACAAGTTCAAAGTTTATACCTTTTAAATCAGCATCCGAAGATAATTTATCATATCCTGCAGCAATCCAGTTTTCGCCACCCATTGTAGCATTGCTGCGTGCCGAACCTTCGCCAATGTATATTTTACATTTATTCTGATAGGTATCGTAAATTATTGAAATTATAGACTTTACCACACGTATATCAGTATTTTCACCATCGCCGGTTGCTTTCGCGCCCACGATATTCGGCTTAATCAAAACCGTATCGCCTTCCTGTACAAAAGCTGAAATTCCGCCAATTAAATCGATGGATTGCTTTACCATATTTTTTATTTGCTGATACGATAAATTGGTAGCAGTTACCGGCGCGGGATTTTGCAGCAATGCATTATCCGAAGCAATTACAGCAACTTTTTGAGCTCCGGGAGAAGGGAAATTAAAAAGTGAATCTGCCCGAAACGAACCATCAATTGTTGTTTGTTTGTTATTATAAGCCATATCCCAGGCAAGCAATCCAACAATTGCGGTTGTTATGAAAATGACTTTTAAAGCTTTTAATTTCTTATTTTTCGATTTCATTTATTAGATTTAATTTGAAATAATAAAATAACCAAATTGTTGTTTTTGATTTTATATATTTGTATAACAGATATTTAAATTGATGGAGTTAAAACAAATTATACAAAATTCCTGACAACACTGCTCCGATTAAAACAATGCTCAAATATATAGATAATATTCTGATATTGAAAACAGAACCAAGAATTACCAGGTTTGAAATACGCGTTGAAGGACCTGAAATAAAAAATGCAAGAATTGCGCCTTGTGTCATGCCCATTTCCGAAAGTTGATAAAGTACAGGAATAGCCGCTCCACCGCACGAATAAAGCGGAATGCCCGCACCTGCCGCAAAAATTACCGATGCTACAGAACCGCTACCTAAAATCCATTCTACCTGATCTGTTGTAATCAGATTTTTTATCGCGGCAGCAATTATTATTGCTATCCAAAAATACTTCAGCATATAAAGTGTTGTGCCTTTCAGTTCATTCAAAAAACGTTTCAGATAATTTTTTTCAGATGTTGTTGCTTTTTCTTTATCGTTGTTGGTTTTTACTTCGCCAACTTTTTTACCCATAAACCAGAAAATGTAACCTGCAGTTGCACCGAGTAAAACTCCGGAAATTAGTCGTACAAATGCCATTTCGATACTGAAAGCACCCAGCGTTAACATAAAAATTGTGGGATTTAAAATTGGCGAGGCAACCAAAAATGCCATTAACGGACCGATTGGCGTGCCTTTTGAGTATAAACTACCTGCCATTGGAATGCAAATGTAGGTTCCTAAAGGTGATATTACACCAAAACCGGCCGCGCCAATTATCGACAAATGCGGATTGCGGGCTACATAAGCACTAAGTTTTTGTTTGTTGATAAATGCCTGGAATAAAGCAGTAAAAATAATGCCGATAACCAAATAAATGAGAAGTTCTAAAAACAATGCCCATGCATCAACGATAATTCTGTATGTGTAGGACATATAGAAAAGCGATGGCAGCGTTTCGAAAAAGTTTTTTAAAGCAAAAAACATTATTTTACCAGCTTTGAATGTAATGATATCAATTTAATAATCAGCAAAAATACTGAACTTCCACTTTACTTCCACTTACTTCATCAATTAAATTTATAGTAATCGCAGGAAAATATAACTACTTTTGTAGAGAAATTTAAAAATAGACAAATTATTTGACATGAAAAAAGCAATTATTACCACAGAAAAGGGTGCAATGAAAGTAGAATTTTACGAGAAAGATGCACCGAATACAGTTAAAAACTTTTGCGATTTGGCAGAAAATGGATTTTATAACGGTCTGACTTTTCACCGTGTAATCCCCGATTTTGTAATTCAGGGTGGTTGTCCTATTGGCAATGGTGCCGGCGGACCGGGTTATAAAATCAACTGTGAACTCGATGGTGAAAACCAGTATCACGACCGTGGAGTTTTGTCGATGGCTCATGCCGGAAGAAATACAGGCGGTTCGCAGTTTTTTATTTGCCATAGCCGCAGAAATACCGCGCATCTCGACCGTAATCACACCTGTTTCGGACGCGTAGTGGAAGGTTTGGAAGTGATTGATGCCATCCGTCAGGGGGATAAAATGTTTACTGTGGAAATTGTGGAAGAATAATTTTATTTACAATCTACATTTTTTTTTCCATTTATTATGCAAAAACAAATCAATGGAGTTCTTTTCGATATGGATGGAGTTCTGGTTGATTCGGAAGAATATATTTTCGAAGCAGCCAGATTTATGTTTGCCGAACATGGCGTGAAGGTTCAGCCTGATGATGCTTTGCCTTTTGTAGGTACCGGTGAAAATAGTTATATCAGCGGAATTGGAAGGGCAAACGGATTTGAAGTTGAAATTGACAGAGATAAAGCAAGAACTTATCAGATATATGGTGAAATAACGCATGGTAAACTAAAGCCCTTGCCCGGTACTGCAAGTTTTATTCAACAGTGTAAACTGAATGGTTTAAAACTTGCAGTTGCAAGCAGTGCCGACCGTATTAAAATTGAAATTAATTTACGCGAAATTGGTATACCTGCTGATACATTTGATGCCATTGTAAGTGGTGAAGATGTGGAGCGAAAGAAACCATTTCCTGATATTTATCTGCTGGCTGCCCAAAAACTTGGAATGCAACCCGAGGATTGTTTGGTTGTAGAAGATGCTGTAAGCGGGGTAAAAGCAGCAAAAGCCGCCGGAGCAAAATGTTTAGCTCTGACAACTTCTTTTTCAGCCGAGAAACTCACCGAAGCTGATGTAATCAGAGCTTCACTCGAAATGGATTTGGAAGAACTTTTTCACTTTGGTAATTTTGAAACTAAAGAATGATTAAACGTTATTCCATTTCCAAAAAATCGTAAATCCTAAATTGTAAATCGTAAATTTTCGATGTCCATAACTCTTTGGCTTATTTCCATACTTTGTGCTGTAATGATTGGCATGTCGAAAACCGGAATTAACGGTTTAGGAACACTGGTTGTACCCATTATGGCATTGGCTTTCGGTGGTATGCCTTCATCGGGTTTGGTACTTCCCATGTTGGTTATGGCTGATGTTTTCGGGGTTATATATTACCATCGACATGCACATTTCAAAACCCTGATAAAGGTTATGCCATGGGCTCTTGCCGGATTGGTTTTGGGATTAATGACCGGCAAAGCTATTTCAACAGAACAATTTCGCCAGCTAATTGGTTGGCTGATGTTGCTCAGTTTGGCAATAATGCTTTGGAGTGAATATCGCAAGCGACAATCGGCACAAAAACCTTTAAACAGATGGATGACTATTCCTTTTGGAGTTGCCGGAGGCTTTTCCACCATGATAGGAAATGCTGCCGGTCCGGTTATGAGTGTTTATTTGCTACTGAAAAATCTTCCAAAGAACGAATTTATCGGAACTGCCGCATGGTTTTTCTTTATCGTTAATCTTATAAAAATGCCCCTTCAAATCTGGGGATGGCATAATATTACTGCCGAATCCCTGATTTTTAATCTGAAAATGTTTCCTTTTATCGCATTAGGAGCATTTCTGGGAATAAAATTTGTAAAAATGATTCCCGAAAATATTTATCGCTGGTTTATCATTGTCGGAACATTTATTTCATCGTTAGCATTGGTTTTCCAGTAGAGACAAAGCTGTATGTAAGTTACATGGTTTCAGGTTTGAGTGTCGGGATTCCGATGCTTCGGAACCGACTCACGAATTTATATTTCACGTTTCAGAGTTCCAAGTTCATAAAGTTTGAAATTTGAAAGTCAGAAACTAAGAAATTAATAAAGAGCGAGATACATTTTCATTCTACATTTTTCATTTTCAAATTGGCACATTTTCTCATTCCGCAAGCGGAATCTTCGTTTCACTACGATTGGCACATTTTCTAACTGAACCTTTTTCTTTCACTGTATGTTTACTATAAAAAATTAATTTTACTATCATGCATTATCTTGGATTATTAGGTTTAGGCGAGGGGAGAAGTGTTATGTCGGCTGCATTGCAAAGCTCCGATTGGGAATTGGTGCAAATCTGCGATTTGAATGAAGAACTTTGCCGAAAACGCGCTAAAGAGTTTGATTTTCATAATTATACAACCCGTTATCAGGATTTGTTGGACGACCCGAAAATTGATGTTATCGGAATTTATACGCCCGATAAATTTCATGCTGAGCACATTGCAATAGCTTTACGTGCAGGAAAACATGTTGTTTGTACAAAACCGCTGATTGATGATTTGAGCAAAGCGGATGAACTTATCAGTTTAAGCGAAAGTTCAGGTAAAAGAGTTTTTGTTGGACAAAGCAGCCGGTTTTTTGAGTCGATGAAACATCAGCGTAAGGAATTTGAAGCCGGGGAAATAGGTGAATTGGTAACGGTTGAAGCATATTATCATGCCGATCATCGCTGGTTTTTGAGAAAAGGTTGGTCGTTGGATCAATCCTTTAAATGGTTGTATGGCGGTTTAAGTCATCCTGTGGACTTAGTACGTTGGTATTTGCCCGATATTGTGGAAGTTATGGGTTACGGAATGCTTAGCCCTAATGGAAAAGCCGGCGGATTGAAAAATGAAGATACCATGCATTTTATTCTGAAAGCAGCCGATGGACGTATTGCACGAATAAGCGGTGTTTATTCTTCGCCGGTGCAGCCATTTGCCCGCGACAGTGAGATGAGTTGTATTTTGAGGGGCACAGAAGGTTGCAGTCAGGCCGATTATATGGATTTGAGATATGCGGTAACTAACAGGGCAGGAGAGGAGAAGTTACTTACTTTTGAGCACAAACTGAAACATTATTTCCGTTTCGAAGGTAAATCGCATCATGCAGGTGAATATCAGAATTATCTTGAATATTTTGCAGCATGCCTTGATGCAGAAAAAACTGCTTTTCCCGATTTAAAGGAAGGTCTTGGAACAGTTGCCGTTATGCAGGCAATGGATGAATCTTTGCGCACCGGAATGCCGGTAAAGGTAACGTTAAATCTATAAAAAATCTCATCATGTAAAAAAATCATTTTTACAAGATGGGATAATCATATTAGTGTTAAGTTAAAGTGAAAAGTTCAAAAAGTTCAAAAAGTGAAGTCGTGTATTTCAATAATATACAACTTTCTATTTGCGTCAATTTTAAGTTAACATAACATTAGTAAAATATTACTTAAAGCAAATTTGCAAGCGTTTCCACGAATTCATTTACATCTTCATCGGTAGTATCAAACGAACACATCCAGCGCGATTCCAGTGTTTGTTCGTTCCAAACGTAAAAACGGAATTTGTTTTGTAAAGGTTCAATTACATGCTGGGGTACGATCGCAAAAACAGCGTTAGCATCAACTTTTTGAGTAATAGTTACACCCGGAAGGATTTTTACTTTTGAAGCTAACAATTGTGCCATGCTGTTTGAGTGTTGTGCCATTCTGAGCCATAAATCGTTGGTAAATAATGCTATAAACTGAGCGGCAATAAAACGGTTTTTCGAAAAAAGATGTGCAGTTTGCTTTTGATAAAAATCGGCATAAGGTTTCAGCTTTTCGTTAAAAATCAATACAGCTTCGCCAATCATCAAGCCGTTTTTAGTGCCACCAAAACTCATAATGTCTATGCCACAATCAACTGTTGCCTGTTTAAGACTGACACCAAGCGATGCAACCGCATTTGAAACTCTTGCGCCATCCAAATGTACATACATGTCATTTTTATGCGCAAAATTGCAGAGATTGCTGAGCTCTTCAAGGCTGTAAACAGTTCCAAGTTCCGTACTTTGACTTATTGATATCACTTTTGGTTGTGTATTGTGAACATTTCCCATACGTTTAAGCAATGGTTCTATAAGAGCTGGTGTAAGTTTTCCATCAGTAGTTGTTAGGGTTAACAATGTTGAGCCGGTTTGTTGTGTAGGTGCACCACATTCATCGGCATTTATATGAGCTGTTTCGGCACACACAACTGCCTGAAACGGTAGCAAACTACACTTGAGCGCAATTACATTTGCACCTGTACCATTAAATGCATACAACACTTTAACATCGCCAAAAATCTCTTCAAACTTTGTTTGAGCTTCAGATGTGAAAGTGTCATCGCCATACGAAATTTCATGATTTGAATTTGCTTTAATTATTGCTTCAAGAATTTGGGGATGAATGCCCGAATAATTATCGCTTGCAAAGCTTTTCATTTTTTTGTTTTATGTTTTAATTGAAAAATTTGATTTGAACAAAGAAATAGCAGGAAACATGAAACTACAGTTTCCTGTTTCCTGCAGGATAATTTTTTTTGCCGGAAAAAATTTTAGTAAAATGAATTAGTATTTCTGATTTTTGCTAAAAAATGAATTCAATCAGAATTTGAATTTATTGAAAAACCCTTTCGATTTTGATGCTTCCGTTTCGGTTTTAACTTCATCGGTAGTTTCTTCTACTTTTTCAACATCAATATTGCTTTCAGTTTCCTGGGTTTCTTTCTGATTGTTTACTATAAAGTTGATTACATCTTCCAATCCTTCGCTGAATTTTACAAAGTCTTCTTTATACAGAAAAATTTTATGCTTTTCATACGTTACCTGCGCATCTTCATCGTAACCGGTTACTTTTTTCTTGCTTTCGGTAATAGCAACAAATAAATCATCATTCTTACTTTTCTTCACATCCAAATAGTAAATCCTTTTTCCCGCTTTTATAGCCCTCGAATAAATAATTTCATTATCCTTCTTTTCAAGTTCAAACTTTTTTTTCTCTGCATCCATAATTTTCAACCCTTACAATGATAATTTTTTAGTGTTTTTTGTTGATTTCCCAAAAAATGATGATTTGGAAAATTACGTGTCAAATTTCAGTATTTTTTTTCAAATTATCAAATAAACAATTGCTTTTTTGATGATTACAATCATTTTTTTGTAAGATTTTATAATTAGGTTAGAAATAAATGCCAATAAAATTAACTGTGATATCAAAAGTGATGCTGTAGGAGTTAAAAAAAATGAGTATTTTTGCGCTCAAATTAAAAACGAAAAGCGTTCATTCTATTTTATGATCAACCGTGTTTTATTACGAATAAAGATTATACAGATTCTGTATTCTTTTTATAAAAGCGAAGGTAAATCTTTGCTCTCAGCCGAAAAAGAGTTGTTTTTCAGTATCGAAAAAACGTATCAACTTTATTTTCATCTTTTACTCCTTTCTGTTGAAATTACCCGTTATGCTGCCGAAAAAATTGAAGCTCGCAAAAATAAGCTCCGGCCTACTACTGAAGATCTTCATCCAAATACCCGATTTATCGATAATAAATTTGTAAAACAACTGAGTGAGAATATTCATTTTAAAAAATATATTACCGCCAACAAACTATCTTGGGTAAATTATCCTGATGTTATTAAAGAATTGTACGAAGAAACTGTTGCATCAGAGTTCTTTGCAGAGTACATGGATGCAAAAGACTCTAATTACGATGATGATAAAAGTGTATGGAAGAAAATTTACAAGAAAATCATACTGCAAAATGAAGTTTTAGACATTTCACTTGAAGAACAAAGTATTTATTGGGTTGACGATATTGAATTGGTTGTAAGTTTTATTCTCAAAACCATAAAACGTTTTGAACAGGAAAAAGGTAATTTTCAGGAATTACTGCCTATGTTTAAGGATGAAGAAGATGCTGAATTTGCCCGTAATTTACTTGGGTATGCAGTAGCAAATAACGCTCCGTACAGAGAATTAATCGATTTAAACACCAAAAACTGGGAAATTGACCGCGTGGCATTTATGGATACGCTGATTATGGAAGTTGCAATAGCCGAAATAATGAATTTCCCAACTATTCCGGTAAATGTTACACTTAACGAATATATTGAGATAGCTAAAAATTACAGTACTGAAAAAAGCGGTACATTTATAAATGGTGTGCTCGATAATATAGTAAGTCAGCTAAAAAAGGAAAAGAAACTGATTAAAGTTGTAATGTTAAATGATAGAAAAAAATAATTTTATATATTTGCACTTTATAATCATTTAAAAAAATAGAATATGAATTTATTAAGCA
Organism: uncultured Paludibacter sp.; assembly: GCA_964405245.1. Classification (GTDB taxonomy): domain Bacteria; phylum Bacteroidota; class Bacteroidia; order Bacteroidales; family Paludibacteraceae; genus Paludibacter. The sequence goes on along the minus strand of CAYONE010000019.1, from coordinate 15,078 downwards.
TTTTATTACAGGCAGCTACACCTCAGGGCAGTGGAAGTATGGGAATTGTTTTCATGGTACTGATATTTGTGGTTTTTTATTTCTTCATGATTCGTCCGCAAACAAAACGACAGAAAGAAATTAAAAAACAACGCGAAGCATTGAAGGCTGGCGACCGCGTGGTTACAACCGGTGGAATTTACGGAAAGATTCGTGAAATAAAAGATGATAATACAATGTTGATTGAAATTGCTGAAAATGTGAGAGTTAAAGTTGATAAAAATTCAGTTTTTGTTTCGCCTGAAGATTTGCAGTCAGGGGCAAAATAATATTATTCCCGCGGATGGCTGACTTCAGCTTCAACAGCATCAAAAAAATTAATCTGCAAAAGCTTAAATCATTTTTATTATCAAAAGATGCTTTGAGCTTTTTGCTCTTTTTTATACTCTCAGCTTTGTTTTGGTTTGTTAATGCATTAGATAAAGATCGTGAAATAACATTGCGAATTCCTGTGCAATTAAAAAACCTTCCTGAACAAATTGCAGTAACATCGCACGTACCTGATTTTATTTCAGTTGATGTAAGGGATGTGGGACTAAATCTTTTTTCGTATTCTGATAAGAAAATCAAACCATTGTTTCTATCGTTAGCAAATATAAATTTTGATGCCAAAGGCAAAGTTCAAATTGATGCTGCAACTTTGAATGTTTATTTAAAGTCGTATTTGTTGCCAACTACAAGAATTCTTGCCTATAAACCTGATACAATAAATATTGCTTACGAAAAATTAGCTAAAAAAAGTGTACCGGTTAAAATCAGAGCCAAAATTGAAACCGAAAAACAATATATGATTGCCGGTAAAGAAATTTTATATCCATCAACTTTGATGGTTTTTGGTCCTGAAAGAGTGCTCGATACTTTGCAGTGGATTGAAACTGAGTATATAGAATTGATGAATTTAAACGATACGATATCTGTAAATCTAAAAATAAAGCCACTTCCCTTTGTAAAACCTGAAAACAAAAATGTAAAATTAATTGTTCCTGTGGAAATGTTTACCGAAAAAACAGTAGAGTTGCCCGTGGATGCATTAAACTTTCCTGAAACATTGAAGCTTAAAACGTTTCCGGCATTTGTTAAAGCTAATCTTAATATTTCTGTAACAGAATTTTCAAAATTTAAACCTCAGGATATTCAGGTTTATGTTGATTATATTGATTTAAAAGACCTGAAAAGTCCCAAGTACAAATTGAAATTCAAAACTAATAATCCGCAAATACAGAATATCAGACTAAATCCTTCGGAAGTTGAATTTATAATTGAACATTAATGATGAAAAAAATTGAAATGGTTGATCTCAAAGGTCAATATCTGAAAATAAAAAACGAAATTGATAACGGAATTCAGGAAGTTATTGATAGTACAACATTTATAAAAGGCGGAAAAGTAAACGATTTTCAGAATAATCTGGAGAAGTATCTTAACGTAAAACATGTTATCCCGGTTGCTAATGGTACCGATGCGTTGCAAATTTCGCTCATGGCGTTAAACCTGAAACCCGGCGATGAAGTTATAACTCCGGCTTTTACATTTATTGCAACTGCCGAAGTAATTTCTTTACTTGGACTCACGCCGGTAATGGCCGATGTGGATTTCGATACTTTTAATATTACTCCTGAATCGTTCAAGAAAGTTATTACACCCAAAACAAAAGCAGTTATTCCCGTGCATCTTTTCGGACAAAATGCCGAAATGGAAGAAATTCTGAAAATTGCGCGAGAAAATGATATTTATGTTATTGAAGATGCCTGTCAATCGATTGGAGCGAGCTATACTTTTAACGATGGAAGTGTTGCAATGTCGGGTTGTATGGGCGAAATTGGTTGCACATCATTTTTTCCATCAAAAAATCTTGGTTGTTATGGCGATGGTGGTGCAATTTTTACTAACAACGATGAACTTGCCGCTAAAATGCGCGCTATTGCCAATCATGGAATGGTGGTAAGATATTATCACGATATTATTGGCGTAAATTCGCGCCTTGACAGTATTCAGGCTGCAATTCTTGATGTAAAACTTCGTTATCTTAACGATTATATTGCTGCCCGTCAACAAGCTGCCGCGTTTTACGATAAAGCTTTCATTGATAGCGAGAAATTGATAATTCCGGCTCGCAGCAAATCATCAACACATGTATTTCATCAATATACATTAAAATTGAAAGGAATAATCAGAAAAGATTTGCAGAAATTTCTTGCTGAAAAAAATATTCCTGCCATGATTTATTATCCAGTGCCGTTACATTTGCAAAAAGTATTCAGTAACGGACATTATAAAAAAGGAGATTTACCTGTTTCGGAAAATTTGAGTGAATGTGTACTTTCATTGCCGATGCATACTGAACTTACGCTTCAGGAACTTGAATATATTACACAAAGTGTTTTGGAGTTTGTAAATGCTTGATTTTTTAAAGACAACAGACAACAGACAACAGTGTCTATGCCAAAATTCTTAGTCTTTCTTCTTTACTCTTTAATCTATTAAATAAATGACCGAATATTTCTCACACGAAACCGCAGTAGTTGATACTGGTTGTAAAATAGGAAAAGGTACAAAAATCTGGCATTTCTCACATATTATGTCCGATTGCATAATTGGTGAAAATTGCAATATTGGCCAAAATGTAGTGATTTCGCCGCAAGTGATTTTAGGTACTAATGTAAAGATTCAAAACAATGTTTCGGTTTATACCGGCGTAATTTGTGAAGATGATGTTTTTCTCGGCCCTTCAATGGTATTCACTAATGTGATAAACCCGCGTAGTCATGTTAACCGAAAAAACGAGTATGCTGCAACTTATGTGCGAAAAGGAGCAAGTATTGGTGCTAACGCTACAATTGTTTGCGGTAACGAAATTGGCGAATACGCACTAATAGGTGCCGGAGCTGTAGTTACTAAGCCTGTAAAAGCGTTCGCTTTAGTTATTGGAAATCCGGCAAAACAAACCGGTTGGGTTAGCAAAAATGGTCTCAAACTAATATTTGATGCACATGGAAATGCTACATGTCCTGAAACAGGCGAAAAATATAAACTCGAAAATGGTGAAGTAATCATTATTCCATAAATTATAATAATCAAAATTTTAAAATAAATCTATGATAAAATTTGCAGTAATAGGGCAGGGGCACATCGGAAAACGCCATGCCGAGATGATTCGTCGCAATCCGGAAGCAGAACTTGTAGCAGTTTGCGATATTCTTTCGAAAAAAGAAACAGGACTTGAAAATATTGTAGAACCCTATTTTCAATCCTATTCTGATCTGCTTGAAGCTGGTCTCGAAATTGATGTGATAAACATTTGTACCCCCAATGGTTTTCATGCTGAATACGCAATTAAAGCGCTCGAAAAGCGTATGCATGTTGTAATTGAAAAACCAATTGCACTTACAAAAATCGATGCCGAAGCTATTTTGTTTAAATCGCTCGAAATGTCGCGACACGTATTCTGCGTAATGCAAAACCGTTATTCACCACCTTCGGTATGGCTTAAAAGTTTGGTGGATAATAATATTCTTGGCGAGATTTTCTTTGTAAAACTTGATTGTTATTGGAATAGAGATGACCGTTATTACAAAAAAGGAAAATGGCATGGCGATGCAAAACTTGATGGTGGAACATTATTTACTCAGTTTTCTCATTTTGTGGATATAATGTACTGGTTGTTTGGCGATATTACCAATATAAAAGGTAATTTTGCCGATTTTAATCATCAGGAACTTTCGGATTTTGAAGATACCGGCGTAGTAACTTTCAATTTCGTAAACGGTGGGATGGGAAGTTTAAATTATTCCACAGCAGTTTGGGATACTAACCTCGAAAGTAGTATAACTATTATTGGATCTAATGGTACTGTAAAAATTTCAGGTCAATATATGAACGAAGTTGTGTATTGCCATGTAAAGGATTACACAATGCCTGAACTTGCACCTTCAAATCCACCCAATGATTATGGACATTATAAAGGTTCGGCTCAAAATCATCATTTGGTAATTGAAAACGTGATTGAGAAGCTTACTGATAAGGGAACAATTACCACTAATGTGCTCGAAGGTCTTAAAGTAGTTGATATAATTGAGCGTATCTACTCAGTTAGAAATAAAAACTGGAAAAAACAAAAAAAATAATGATTCAACGTATTCAAACTTTGTTTTTATTGCTAATAGTAATTCTATCAGCAATAACATTTTTTTCTCCTGTTGCAGGATTGTTTAATCAGACTGAAAATATACAGTATATTCTTGATTTCAGAGGAATATCGGAAATTACTGGAAATACTCTAAAATTCGCTGAAAATACCTGGGCTTTATCTGCCATTGCTTTAATTATTCCTATTGTAGCGCTTGTAACGATTTTTTTATTCAAAAATCGCATTTTGCAATTAAGGCTAACCATATTCAATATAGTACTTATGGCTGGTTATTATGGAATTTTGTTTATGTATCTTTTTTTCGCTAAGGCGAAACTTGATGCCAAATGGTTTCTTGAAATTGTTGCCTCATTTCCTCTTGTATGTATCATTCTAGCTTTTTTGGCTATGCGTGGCATTGCTAAAGACGAAGCATTGGTAAAATCGCTAAACAGGTTAAGATAAACACTTTTTTATATTGAACTTATTGTTTTTCTGATTTGTTATACGGGCAAAAATATTGAATATGAGAATTTGCTTATTATTGGTTTTTCTTGTGACTATGCAAACCGCCTGTAATCAAAACGATAAAAAAATGGAATATAACAAACTTACGCCTGCCGAAGAGGCAATAATCTTACACAAAGCTACCGAACGCCCTTTTACCGGCGAATTGCTTAACAATAAAGCCAAAGGCACATACATTTGTAAACAATGCAACGCTCCTTTATATAAATCGGAAGCCAAGTTTGAATCGCATTGTGGATGGCCAAGTTTCGACGACGAGATTAAAGGTGCAGTAAAGCGTGTTCCTGATGCAGATGGAAGCAGAACAGAAATAGTTTGTGCGAATTGCGGTGGTCATTTAGGACATGTTTTTGCAGACGAGGGTTTTACCCCAAAAAATACAAGACATTGTGTAAATTCTTTATCGATGAAATTTATTCCTGCCGAAGAAAGTGAAATCGTTGTAGCTTACTTTGCTTCGGGATGCTTTTGGGGAACTGAATATCATTTTATGAAAGCTAAAGGTGTAGTTGAAACTACCGTTGGTTATATGGGCGGACACACTCAAAGTCCAACTTATAAAGAAGTTTGCTCCGGACTTACAGGACACATTGAAACCACCGAAATTAAATACAACCCGAATCAGACAAGTTTTGAGGATTTGATTAAATTGTATTACGAAACGCACGATTTTGAACAAACTGGTGGTCAGGGACCGGATATTGGAGAGCAATATCAATCGGTAATTTTTTATGTGAATGATGAACAAAAAGTTATTGCAGAGAAATATATGAAAATTTTAAAGGAAAAAGGTTTCAAACCGGCAACTCTTTTACGACCGGCTCCGGAATTTTGGTCTGCCGAGGATTATCATCAGCAATATTATCAGAAAAAAAACGGAACACCCTATTGCCACATTTATCGAAAGATTTTTTAGAACTTACAAATAATGACGCTTCTGATTCAATCAGAGGCGTTTTTTTATTTGAAAATAAGATCAATGATTTTTATTAATCAATTCTAAACACTAAAGTCATAGATGTTACACGGGTTCAATTTCACGATAATAATAACCGATTTATTTTGTAACACATATTAAATTTTAATCCAGGTAGCAATTCATAAATAATCAGGTGTTATTTTTGCTATTGAATTTGAAAAAAAATAGAGTTATGAAAACAAATATTATTACCGTAGTTTTTTTATTTATTCTCGGTTTCCAGCTTTCAGCGCAACAATCGAATATTGTTCAAAGCGAAGGAGTGTTTTTTACAGATGCTACTCAAACCAAGCTTTACACCGGCGAATATCGGGAATATTATCCAAGCGGGGAGCTCAAACTTGAAATGAATTTGAAGGAAGGCAAGCCCGAAGGTGCATATATTGTTTATTTCGCTAATGGCAAACCAAACGAAGTGCGTGCATACCGTAATGGAGAATTTCATGGAATATGGCGTACTTATAACGAAGCGGGTGTGCTTGTTGCCGAAGCTGAATACAGAAACAATAAAAAACACGGAATTTGGCGTGTTTGGGACGATTCTGGTATTATGCGTTACGAAATGCAATATACCAATGGCAAAAAAACAGGAGTTTGGTATATGTGGGACGAAAAAGGTAAATTGATTTCGGAAAAAAAATACTGATTTTCCAATTAATTGGTTTTTTAATGGTTGTGAAACGTCTATTTCATATAATTGTTTACGGTTTGTAATAAAGTTGTAACAAGTTGAGGGTAATTTTGTATCGTTATTAAATATAAAATTATCAACAGAAAATATCCAACAAAAAAATTATATGAAAACATTAAAATTTTTATCGTTCGCTTTTGTAATGCTTATTTCAGTAGCAACTTTTGCAAAAGAAAAAGCTCAACTAAATGAAAATGCAACCGAAACTAAAATCGAAACTCTGAGTATATCAGGTATGGTTTCAGATATCCTGACTAATGAAACTCTTACAGGAGCAGTAGTTACTGCAAATGGAAAAAAGGTTTTTACCGACTTTGATGGAAATTTCAGCATCGATAATTTATGCTCAGGCAAATGTTTGATAAAAATTAGTATGATTTCCTATGAAGATCAAACAGTTGAGCTTGATATTGTTTCAGGTAAGAAAGTTGATATAAAGTTAAAACGCAGATAATTTGTTTTCAAAATCAAATATAGAGAGCAATACGGTAATTTATCCGGATTGCTCTTTTTGTTTTGGGTTAAACTGAAAAATTTTGTAATATCTTTGTAACAGATATTACACAAACCCGAAACAACTTTAGATTTATTTTGTAACGAAATTTTAAAACAAAAAAAATATGACTCCTTACCGCATTTTAGTTGTTGACGACGAAGAAGATTTGTGCGAAATACTACAATTTAACCTCGAAACCGAAGGCTACAAAGTTGATGTAGCTTATTCGTCAGAAGAAGCGCTTAAAAAAGATCTTAGTGTTTACAACTTGCTTCTGCTCGATGTAATGATGGGCGAGATTTCAGGATTTAAAATGGCGCGAATGTTACGCGATAATCCTAAAACTCTGGGTATTCCTGTGATTTTTCTGACTGCTAAAGACACTGAAAACGATAAACTCACCGGATTTAATATTGGCGCCGATGATTACATTTCAAAGCCATTTTCTATTCGCGAAGTACTTGCAAGAGTAAAAGTGGTTTTACGCAGACTTGATGCCGGAAAAGAAACGGAGTCGGAAGCAAAAATTCTTCAGCATGAACTGTTGTCAATGAACCTTGGAAATAAAAAAGTATTTCTTGACGGAGCGGAAATAGCTTTTACCAAAAAGGAATTCGAAATTCTTAAATTGTTTCTTGAAAATAAAAACAGAGTTTTTACCCGCGATGAAATGCTCTCACGAGTTTGGTCAGACGAAGTTATTGTGCTCGATCGAACTATTGATGTTAATATTACACGCTTGCGCAAAAAAATCGGACAGTACGGCAAAAATATCGTTACACGTCTTGGGTATGGTTACTGTTTTGAAGGATAATATAATATACTTAATTCAAAAACTTCAATATCAATAAGTTGCATTTATATCATTTTAATTCATGAAAATTAACCGCAAACTTTTTTTGTATTTTTTCAGCACATTTTTTTTAATGTTTGCAGTTATTTCATTTTTTCAGTACGAGCGCGAAAAGAATTTCCGTACCGAACAACTTGATATGCTGCTTAATACCTATAACTACACTATTGAAAATTATATTTCTGATAATGAATGGACCTACGAAAGTCTGAATAATTTGATTTCTGTTTTTCCCGATAGTATTTTACGTGTAACAATTATCGATTTGGAAGGAAATGTTCTTTTTGATAATACCGTTGATAAATCAAAAAAACTCGAAAATCACCTTACCCGTCCTGAAATTCAATTAGCAAAAAAACACGAAACAGGGAAAGCCATTCGTTATTCGTCAACTATTGGCAAAGATTTTTATTATTTGGCTCACCGCTTTAGCGATTATTATATCCGAAGCGCAATGCCTTACAATCTCAATCTCAGCAGTATGCTGAAGGCAAACACCTTTTTCCTGTATTTCATGGCACTTATACTTGTGATTGCCGTTTTTGCATTGTTTTTTATTTCAAAAAATTTCAGCGATTCCATTAACCGTTTGCGCATTTTTACACAAAATGCTGAAAAAGGCGATATACTCGAAGCAGAAATAAAATTTCCTCGTGATGAATTGGGCGAAATAAGCAACAATATAGTACATCTTTACAAACGAATGTTGCGTGCAAACGAAGATGTTATTACAGAACGTGAAAAACTGATAAAGCACCTGCAAATTTCTCAGGAAGGACTTGGAATTTTTTCACCCGAAAAAAAGGAAATTCTTGCTAATGCCCATTTTGTTCAATACACAAGTATCCTTTCCGATAAAGAGTCCGGTTCATCAGACGAAATTTTTCTTTTACCCGAATTTGACGAGATTAATAAGTTTATCGACGAAAGTATGCAGGATGACCGTTTAACCCGTAAACGTGCCAAAATTGAGAAAAATGGCAAGGTTTTTATGGTTCGTTGCATTGTTTTTCAGGATAATACTTTCGAAATTTCTATTAATGATATAACTCTGCAGGAACGAGAAAATGAGTTGAAGCGACATTTAACTCAAAATATTTCTCATGAATTAAAAACTCCTGTAAGCAGTATTATGGGTTATATGGAAAGTATTATGTCGAATCCCGATATCGATTCGGAAAGAAAGAAATTCTATATTGAGCGTTCGTTTCAGCAGGCACAACGTTTGAGCGCTTTATTGCATGATATTTCAACCTTGAATAAAATTGATGAAGCAAAAACGCTTTACGAAAAGGAAGCCTGCGATATTGCAGATATAATCGAAGATGTTTTATTTGATATTCATCTGCAAATTGAGCAAAAAAACTGTACAATTGTAAAGAATTTTCATGCACCAATGCAGATTCAGGGCAATCGTTCATTATTATATTCAATTTTTCGAAATCTTACCGATAATGCTCTTGCTTATGCAGGCGATAATCTTACTATTGATATAAGTTGTTATCGCGAGGATGAACAATACTATTATTTTTCGTTTTCCGATAATGGCGTTGGAATATCTGAAGAGCATTTAAGTCGCATTTTCGAACGCTTTTATCGTGTGGATAAAGGTAGAAGCCGCAAAATGGGAGGAACAGGTTTGGGTCTTTCAATAGTGAAAAACTCTGTTGGTTTCCATAAAGGTAGTATTTCTGCTAAATCGTCTCCATCCGGTGGTTTAAGCTTCGTTTTTTCCATTCGGAAATTCTGATTCTTTCAAACATTTCATTGCTTTTAAATTATTGAGCTATACTTAAAATTTGTTCTGAAAATTTATTGTGTTTTCAAATCTCAAAGGTTAAATTCCCTCTCTCTCAAAAAGTCATATTATTATACATTTATAATTTAATCGAAATATTTATTTTGATTTTATATTATTTGTCAAATTTTACTTACAATTTAAAATTTGATTTTTTCATACATGATTTTTAAACAGCACATTTTCCGTGCAAATATTTTATTTGATTATCTTTGTAGAAATAAATTTTACTAAAGATAATTACAAATATGAAGTTTACAAAAATGCACGGAACCGGTAACGATTATATTTACGTAAACGGTTTTGTTGAAACAATTGAAAATCCGGAATCTTTTGCAATTAAATACAGCAATCGTCATAAGGGAATTGGCTCCGATGGACTTGTGCTGATATTACCATCTGAAACATGTGATTTTCGTATGCGTATGTTTAATGCCGATGGTTCTGAATCGGAAATGTGTGGAAATGCATCGCGATGCATTGGCAAATATGTTTACGACAAAGGATTGACTACAAAAACTGAAGTAACACTCGAAACTCTGGCAGGCCTAAAGGTGCTGAAAATGTTTTTGGGAGCAGATGGTAAAGTTGAAACCGTTACGGTTGATATGGGTGAACCTATACTTGAAGCAAAAGAAATTCCTACAGTTTTTGATGGCGAAAAACTAATAAATAAACCGGTAGAATTCAGTAAGGAAATTAATTATAATATTACCGGAGTTTCCATGGGAAATCCCCATGCAGTAATTTTTACAATTGGAATTGATAAATTGAATTTGCCTCAAATAGGTCCGGTTATTGAAAATGCGCCTGAATTTCCACGCCGCACAAACACAGAATTTATCGAAATTGTAAAACCTGATTTTATTAAAATGAGAGTTTGGGAACGAGGATCAGGAGAAACCTTAGCTTGTGGAACAGGCGCTTGTGCTTCTGTGGTAGCAGGTGTGCTTAATGGGTTTACTGAGCGTAAAACTAAGGTAGAGCTGCTTGGCGGTAACTTGCTGATTGAATGGAACGAAGCCGATAATCACGTTTACTTAACCGGCGAAGCAGTAACAGTTTTCGAAGGAGAAATCTAATAAATTTACAATTTAAAAATATCACGCAGTAAAATCACGAATTAAAAAAAAACTAAAAAACAAATATTATAATGGCACTTATAAACGACAATTTTATCAAAATTCCGGCAACTTATTTATTCTCAGAAATTGCACGCAGAGTTGAGGCGCATAAAAAAGCCAATCCTGAAGCTGAAATTATCCGTATGGGAATTGGCGATGTAAGCCTTCCTTTGCCCGATGCTTCGGTTGATGCAATGATTAATGCTGCTGAGGAACAACGAAATTCGGCTACTTTCAGAGGTTATGGACCCGAACAGGGTTATGCTTTTTTAAGAGATGCGATAGTTTTGAACGATTACACTTCAAAGGGTATTAATATTGCCGAAGATGAAATTTTTGTTAGCGATGGCGCAAAAAGCGATACCGGAAATATCGGAGATATTTTCAGTGTAAATAACCGTGTGGCAATTACAGATCCGAGTTATCCTGTTTATGTAGATACCAATGCAATGGCTGGAAGAGCAGGTGAACCAAACGAACGAAACGAATGGAGTAATCTTGTGTATTTACCTTGTAATGAAGCTAATAACTTTGTACCACAATTGCCGGATGTTAAAGTTGATTTGATTTATCTTTGTTATCCGAATAATCCTACAGGAACTACACTGACTAAAGAACAATTGTCTGTATGGGTTCAATATGCGCGTGATAATGGTTCAGTGATACTTTTCGATGCTGCTTACGAAGCATTTATCACTGAAGATAACGTTCCTCACAGTATTTACGAAATTGAAGGTGCAACCGAAGTTGCAATTGAATTCAGAAGTTTTTCGAAAACTGCCGGCTTCACCGGTACGCGTTGTGGATATACGGTAGTTCCTAAAGCGCTTATGGGTATATCATCAAACGGTGAAAAAGTGATGTTGAATAAATTGTGGAACAGACGCCATACCACAAAATTTAATGGAACTTCTTATGTAGTACAACGTGCCGCAGAAGCAACTTATACTGTTGAAGGCAAAAATCAGGTAAAAGCGCTTATCGATTATTATATGGAAAATGCACGAATTATTCGTGAAAGTCTGATTAAAGGAGGTTATACGGTATATGGAGGCGTAAATGCACCTTATATTTGGGCCAAAGCGCCAGATAATATGGGCAGTTGGGATTATTTCGATTATTTATTAACTCAGAAAAATATTGTTTCAACTCCCGGAGCAGGTTTTGGTGCCAGTGGCGAAGGTTATGTTCGTTTTTCTGCATTTGGTAGCAGGGAAAATACAATTAAAGCTATGAAGCGACTTGAATGATATTTATTGTTTTTTTCTGTAAAAAGGGTGTGTGAATCAAATTCACACACCCTTTTTCCTTTTTTATTTATTCGGAAAAAGGAAATATCTTCAAAAATCAGGTTTTTTTACAAATATCATGCTGAAAAAAAAACGTTCCTGATTTAATTAAATAATAAATATGTAAGTATAGTGTTAATATTAATTATAATATGATATAATATAATCATTAATACTTACATATTGTAATTTGAAAATTAAATATAATGACTAAATGATAAAATATATTTGGCATTAATATCATAATGCTTTACTTTGCAGAGTAAATAAAACATAATAATAGCAAAAAGTTTATTATGTATTACATAATGTAATTAAAATGAGTGTATATATATAAAATAAATTTAGTTTTTTAAATCAATTAAAATTTTTATGGTATGAAAAAAGTAAAATTTTTAGTAGCAGTTTTAGCACTTACAAGTGCAATGGTAGTTAAAGCCCAATTTTCTACAGGAGTAGATGTAGTGAGTAATTATGTATGGCGTGGTGTACAACAAGATTTGACACATACAAAAGGGACGCTCAATATTCAACCTTCATTATCCTATTCTATCGGTAACTTAAAAATTGGTACATGGGGATCGTATGGAATTCTCGGAACTGTAAAAGAAGTTGACCTTTATGCAAGTTATGCAATTTCCGATTTGTTTTCGGTAACCGTAACAGATTATAACTGGAATTTTTCTCAAAGTTACTTCGCTTACGGAAAAGGAACTGATCATGTTTTCGAAGGATCAATAAGTTATGCAGGTGTTGAATCTTTCCCTTTGAGTTTATCACTTAATACTATGTTTTATGGTGCCGATTTAAAGGAAGATGGCAAACAAGCTTATTCTACTTATTTTGAATTGGGTTATCCTGTATCAGAGAGCGCAAGTTTGTTCCTTGGTGGTTCATTAAACGCAAGTCCCGCTTATGGAACCGAAAAATTCGGAATTACTAATGTTGGCCTAAAATTAAGTAAATCAATTGATATTACTGATAAATTCAGTTTGCCACTGTTTGGAGTTCTCGGAGTTAATCCTGTAGCAAAAGATGCATTTTTAGTGGTTGGAATATCATTATAATTCAGAATAAATTTTTAATAAAACATGAAAACAAGCGAGTTTTAAAAGAATTTCGACTTGTTTTCAAATAAAAAAATATCAAAATGAAAAAAATTGAAGCAATCATTCGGAAATCACAATTCGAAGAAGTAACAGAAGCATTACATGCAGCAGGTATCGACTTTTTTACCTACTGGGATGTAACAGGAGTTGGAAACGAAAAAACGGGCAATATGATTTTCCGTGCTACGGTTTACGAAACTCGGTTAATTGAAAGAAGATACATTTCATTTGTTTGTCGAGACAAATTTGTAGATGCTGCCACAGAAGCGATTGTAAAATCGGCACGAACCGGAGAACTTGGTGATGGAAAGATTTTTATTTCAACCATTGACGAATCTGTTCGCATACGTACGGGCGAAAAAGGACCCGAATCATTATATATTAAAGAATAATCAAATAATAACATAAAAAATTATGGATTTAACTACATTAACAACAGGACTAAACACCATGTGGGTGTTGATAGCCGGAGCTTTGGTGTTTTTTATGCAAGCAGGTTTTGCATTGGTTGAAGCAGGTTTAACGCGTTCAAAAAATACAACTAATATTCTGTTTAAAAACTTAATGGACTTCAGTATTGGAACATTAGGATTTTGGATTATTGGTTATGGTATTATGTTTGGAGCCGGAAGTGGCTTTTTTGGAAGTTTTGAGCTTTTCTCAACTACCGACCACGGTTCGGCTTTGGGCATTCCTAACGATGCATTTTTCTTCTTCCAATTAGTTTTTGCAGCAACAGCAGCAACAATTGTATCAGGTGCTATGGCTGAGAGAACGAAATTCGTTTCGTATTTAATTTATAGTGCTGTAATTACTTTAATTATATATCCGATTTCAGGTCATTGGATATGGGGTGGAGGATGGTTATCACAACTTGCAACTCCATTTGTTGACTTTGCAGGATCAACAGTTGTACACTCTGTAGGTGGATGGTTAGCATTGGCAGGTGCGATAGTATTAGGACCGCGTATAGGTAAATACAAAAACGGAAAAATTAATGCTATCCCTGGACACAGCATTACATTAGCAGCCTTAGGTGTATTTATACTTTGGTTAGGTTGGTTTGGTTTTAACCCTGGTTCTACATTAGGATTTGGCGATGCAGGTTTAGTAGCTAAAATATTTGTAACAACCAATGCCGCAGCTGCTACCGGTGCAGTCGCTACTTTAGTAACAACGTGGATTCGCTACGGCAAACCGGGATTAAGCATGACTTTAAATGGGGTGTTGGCAGGATTGGTAGCTATAACAGCCGGATGTCATGCTGTAACTCCAGCCGCAGCAGTAATGATTGGCGCTATTGCAGGTGTATTGGTAGTATTTGCTGTAGAGTTTTTCGATAAAGTAGTAAAAATTGATGATCCTGTAGGTGCAATATCAGTTCACGGCGTATGCGGTGCATTTGGTACATTGGCAGTAGGATTATTTGCAACAGAAGGTGGATTATTCAATGGTGGTGGTATGGCATTACTTACAAGTCAGGCCATTGGTGTAGCTACTGTATTTGCATGGGCATTTGGTATAGGACTTGTTCTCTTCTTAGGAATCAAATATACTATCGGAATCAGAGTTTCAGCTAAGGAAGAAGAAAATGGTCTTGACTATTACGAACATGGTGAAAAGGCTTATAACTAATTTTAATTTTCTAAAGAGTTTTTTAAGGTTTATGGTATTGCGATTGTTTCAGATAACTTTTAACTAATTGATAAAGTTTATTTTGTTTGTTTACATTGTATTTATTTTATGTAAAGAGTTTGTATTTTCTCACTTTGAAGTTTTCATTACAATTCTTCAAATTTTGAAAACTGGAGTGTTATGGTTAGAATAAGAGAGCTTGCTGTTGGTTTGTCCGTCAGTAAGCTTTCTGTTTTTTTAATATAATTGTAATTACATCCTAAGTTAATGACAAAAAAATAGAACGCAGACGGAGTATTCCGACGTGCCGACTTGATGGTATTTAAACTGTTCCGACACTTAGGAATAGCGGATCAAAGATGCCGACTTGACGGTATTTAAGCTGATGTAATACATTAAAAAACGGATTAA
>CAYONE010000018.1:0-53084 GCA_964405245.1 uncultured Paludibacter sp. | reverse complement strand
GGTATTCATAAACTAAATTTATTACATTTACTAAAATGAATTATCTAAATAAAATATCTGACGCTTCGGGAAAACGGATTTTAAACGGATTTTAATCTCGCCTTTGGCAATATGATTTCAGTTAATAATCTTAATCCAATCTTGCTTGCATGATTTAATCCGTATTTAATCTGTTTTTTTAAATGTATTTCATCAGCTTTAATACCGTCAAGTCGGTACGTCGGAATACTCCGTCTACGTTCTATTTTTTTGTCATGTTCTTAGCCAAAATTTATATTTTGATCATAGGTATTTCATGATATTTTAAATTTTAAGACGATAGACAACAGACGACAAATCAAGATACATTACACATCTTACAAAATTTGTGAAAGACAAAGTTAATATATTAAATAAAAAAACAATATTAAATAAGATACTATTTTTCGTTACTACTCATCACCTCCAATAGTATTTGTAAATGGGATTTTAATTAAAAAATTGATAGTTTATTAATCTAAATGTAAATGAAAGAGACCTCACAGTTTCAAGTTAACTTACTTTTACGCTCCAGAACTCCCCCTTCAGGGGGTCGGGGGGCTAAGTAGTTACTATTTTTCAGGTTTTATAAACACAAAAAAATCACCCAAAAATTGGATGATTTCTGAAAAACTTTTCAACGTAGAAGACTTGAAAACGTTTCTTATATAAATGCGTATAAAACTCTTTTTCAAAGAAACGTTCAAAAATCTGCGATGTTTTGAAGTTTCTCGATGGTTGATGTTTTTTGATGTTTTGCAGTTTATAAAAACCTTAAATCATATCAAATCCCGTATAAGGAATCAACGCTTTTGGTATGCGAATTCCATCGGGAGTTTGATTGTTTTCTAAGAGCGCTGCAACAATACGTGGTAAAGCTAAAGCACTTCCATTCAGCGTATGACAAAGTTGCGTTTTTTTATCTGCTCCTTTAAAACGGCATTTCAAACGGTTAGCCTGATAGCTTTCAAAATTGGAAACCGAGCTGACTTCGAGCCAGCGCTGCTGTGCCGCAGAGTAAACTTCAAAATCGAAAGTCAATGCAGATGTAAAACTCATATCACCACCACAAAGTCTGAGAATTCGCCATGGAAGTTCAAGTTTTTCGACCAGGGTTTGTACATAATTAACCATTTCGGTAAGTGATTCATACGAAGTATCAGGGTGAGCTATACGCACAATTTCAACTTTATCAAATTGATGCAAACGGTTCAATCCACGTACATCCTTACCATACGAACCAGCTTCACGGCGAAAACAAGCTGAATAAGCTGTATTTTTAAGTGGTAAATTTTTTTCGTCAAGAATTACATCGCGGTAAATATTTGTTACCGGAACTTCGGCAGTAGGAATCAAATATAAATCATCAATCTGACAGTGATACATCTGACCTTCTTTATCGGGCAATTGACCTGTTCCATAACCCGAAGCCGCATTTACCACATAAGGCGGTTGTACTTCGAGGTAACCTGTTTCGCGGGCATTGTCGAGAAAAAAATTAATTAATGCACGCTGCAAACGCGCACCTTTGCCTTTGTAAACAGGGAATCCTGCACCCGAAATTTTCACTCCGAGTTCAAAATCTATCAAATCGTATTTCTTAGCCAAATCCCAGTGAGGAACTGCATCTGCAGGTAAAGTGGGAATTTCACCACCCGATCGTTCAACTACATTATCTTCGGCATGTTTTCCTACAGGTACACTCGCATGCGGAAGATTCGGAATCTGAACCAGTAAATCATTCAATTTCTGCTCAATTTCCGATAATTTATCACCGGCAATTTTAATAGTTTCCTTCAAATCCATGGTTTTTTCCTTAGCCACGTTCGCTTCAACTTGTTTTCCCTGTTTGAAAAGTAAACCTATTTCTTTCGAAAGGTTATTCATTTCGGCCGAAGCACTGTCTAACTTAGCCTGTGTAGCTTTACGTTCACTATCCAGCGCGATAACCTGAGCTATAATTTCAGTGCCATCAAAATGTTTTTTTGCTAAACGGGCAATCACATCTTCCGTGTTTTCGGTGATATATTTGAGTGTTAACATGACATCAATTTACAATTTGTTTATTTACTATTTACAATTTTTCACAATCCGACAACTGTCTTTGTTCTTTGTTCTTTATTCTTTTCTCTTTGTTCTAAATAAAAAAATCTCCCGCAATTTTACACTACGGTAAAACGACAGGAGATATTTTTTATTTTCACCATCCCCTTTAGGGGTTAGGGGTTTTAATTTGCTTCGATAGGTTTTACAGAAACGTAAGATTTATTATTTTTCTTTCTTCTGAATTCAACCAAACCATCAACAAGTGCAAACAATGTATGGTCTTTTCCTAAGCCCATGTTTTCACCCGGGTGATGAACAGTTCCGCGCTGACGCACTATAATGTTTCCAGCTTTTGCAAACTGACCACCGAATATCTTTACACCAAGTCGCTTACTTTCCGATTCACGACCGTTCTTCGAGCTACCAACTCCTTTCTTATGTGCCATTTTCTTTTACTTTTTAATCGGTTTAAATTAAGCTACTATTTCTTTAATCATTACTTCGGTGAAATCCTGTCGGTGACCATTGCGTTTACGGTAACCTTTACGGCGTTTTTTCTTGAAAACAATTACTTTTTCACCACGAACGTGCGAAACTACTTCGCCTACTACTTTTGCTCCTTCAACAACAGGTGCTCCTACTGAAACAGCTCCATCGTTATCAACCAGCAATACTTTATCAAATTCAATTGCCGATCCTCTCTCGGCTTCATTCATTCTGTGGATATACAGTTTTTTTCCGGCTTCCACCTTAAACTGCTGACCCAAAATCTCTACAATTGCGTACATTTATTTAAACAATTAATTATTACACCGGTAAGGTGAGATGCTTTTAGTGGCAGCGCTTCTTATAAATACCCTCTCCGGAAATGAGGGTGCAAATTTAGTGCTTTTATTTTTATTATACAACAATATTCTGATAATTCTCTCTACTATTGTTAAGTTAATCTGAAAAATTGTGATTTGAAAATTTTATTATCAGAACAATTTGACATTTAAGATACTTCATATTTGACTTAATATAACACTATATCTTATTTTCATTTTTATCAAATACACTTTACATCAAAATTCTTTTTCATTAAGTGAAATAGATATACTCAAAAAATAGGAATTTTCGTATCCATTTCAAAGCAGTTTGAATTATTTTTTTATCTAAACTAAAATAATTCATATAAATTTATTGCTTCAATTTTATTATTATTAGTTTTGTAATAATTTCTGATTTATATTTACTACATAAAACTACATAATCAGAATTATTATTAACAACAAAATCTAATAAACAATATGTTATGGCTAAGATAGTCGTTCTTGGAGCAGGAATATCAGGACATACAGCTGCCCTAATTGCAAAACGAAAACTCGGAAAAAATCACGAAGTTGTAGTTATCAGTCCAAACAGTAATTATCAGTGGATTCCTTCGAATATTTGGGTTGGTATGGGTTTAATGACACCTGAACAGGTAAAGTTTGAGCTGGCACCGGTTTACAAAAGGCAAGGTATTATTTTTAAACAAGCGTTGGCAGCATCTATTCATCCCGAAGGGAATGAAAAAATCAGTAAGGGATTTGTAACCATAAGAAGCACAGGCTTAGAAAATTCCGAAAACAACGAAAATATCGATTATGATTTTCTAATTAATGCTACCGGTCCAAAATTGAATTTTGAAGCAATTGAAGGTTTAGGTCCTCATAAATTTACCAATTCCGTTTGCACTTTTCAACATGCATCAGAAGCATGGAAAAATTTAAAAGACTGTTTTGCAAAAATGGAAAAGGGAGAAAAGCAAACTCTAATCGTTGGCACGGGTCATCCCATGGCAACCTGTCAGGGAGCGGCATTTGAATATTCATTAAACATTGCATTCGAAATCAAAAAGCGGAAATTAGAAAATATGGCTGAACTCATTTGGCTTTCGAATGAATATGAACTTGGCGATTTTGGCATGGGAGGCGCTTATGTAAAGCGTGGTGGTTATATAACTCCTACAAAAATTTTTGCCGAATCGATTTTCAAAGAATATAACATTAAATGGATAACTGGCGCCGGAGTTCAGAAAGTTGAAAAAGGTCTTGTGTATTACGAAACTTTGGAAGGAGAATTTCATTCACAAAAATTCGACTTTGCAATGTTAATCCCTGGTTTTGCCGGTGCAGGAATGAAAGCTTTCAATAAAAATGAAGATGATATCACATCACAGGTTTTCGCTCCAAATGGTTTTATGAAAGTTGATGCTGATTACACTCCGAAACCATATGAGGAATGGAAAGCATCGGACTGGCCAAGTATTTACCAATCCCCTCTTTTCGAAAACATTTACGCTGCTGGTATTGCATTTGCACCTCCGCATCCCATGTCGAAACCTATGATAAGTAAAAATGGCAATCCAATTTATCCAACACCTCCACGTACAGGAATGCCTTCGGGAGTTATCGGAAAAATTGTTGCTGAAAATATTGTTGAAAAAATTAAAACAGGTACTGCTGAACATAAACACAAAGCTTCGATGGCTCGTATGGGAGCTGCATGTATTGTATCGGCAGGTTACGGAATTATGGACGGTCAGGCGGCTGTTATGACTGTTAACCCTATTGTTCCCGATTGGGAAAAATATCCGAAATGGGGTAGAAATATTAATGATACAGTTGGTGAAATTGGTTTAGCAGGCCATTGGATGAAACTTTTTATGCACTACATGTTTATTTATAAATCAAAAGCGTTGCCTTTTTGGTGGTTAATTCCTGAATAATATTCCTTCAAAAAAAATACATTTATGAAAACTGAATCAAACAAAACTGTTCCTTACAGTGAAATGTCTTATGCTACCGAACCAACTAAATGGACAATTTTTTGGCGAAAATTTCATCTACTTCAGATAGTACGCTTTTTTGTGTTAAATCTTAAAATTATGCGTATTGTAGTCGGCGGACATTCATAGTTCCAAATCTGAAAATGCAATTAGTCTGAATAATTACGAAATAAATCGGAATTATTCAGACTTTTTGCATTCATAGGAAAATACATAATCTGCAAAATTCAGGAAATATTTTTTTTGAAATTTAATCAATATCCTACTCAAACATTAAATGCTTATTTAATGCTTTATTTTGAAGTTTCTCTTCGAAAAAGAATTTTTTCGCATCGAAAGAAGGTTTCAACTCGCTGAACCATGTTGCTTTGGGATCGTATTTAGCAAAAAAGGGAATGTGTACCCACGATGGATTTCGACCCTGAATAAAACGCATGACAAAAACTTTTTCGCCTTTGATTTCCTGTACACCAAGTATCTGTATTTTTCCGGCATGATCGCTCATACTTGGGCCTCTAACTGTACGACACAATCCGCTCACCTGACGATAAGCTCTGCGGAAAATATTCCAGCATTTTTCAAGTGGAATTTCAAAATAGGCTTTCGCGCCAGTATCGCGCGCTATAAACATATAGTAAGGAATACAACCCAAATCTACTTGTTTGCGCCACATTGCCGACCAAAGCTCCGGTTTATCATTGATATGTTTCAGTAGCGGCGATTGTGTCCTGATTTGAGCTCTGGTGGCTCTTATCGCAAGAATTGCATCCTGAACAGCCTGTGTTGAGAGTTCTACCGGATGGTTAAAATGCGCCTGAATTGAAAGATTTTTACCTGCATCAACAATTTTCTGAAACAGAGAAATAATTTCATCGCTATCAGAATCGGAAGTGAAACGATATGGCCAGTATGCCAGCGATTTTGTACCAATGCGTATAGTGTGTATATGCTCAAATCCGGCTTCAAGCAAAGGTTCGATATATGAAGCCAATACTTTCGCCGACATTGTCATAGGATCGCCGCCTGTAAACAGCACATCAGTTACTTGCCTGCGCGATTTCAGATATTTAAAAAGCAATTCCGCTTCTTTCATCGCAAATTTTAGTCCACTCATACCTGAGAACTGCGGCCAACGAAAACAAAAAGTACAATATGCATGACAGGTTTGTCCCTGACTTGGAAAGAAAAGTACAGTTTCAGGATATTTATGTTGAATTCCTTTTAATTTGATATTATCCATCACAGGAACATTATGCTCCTGTCCGGCAGGATTTGGATTTAGCTGTAACCTTATTTCATGAATTTTCTTATCAAGAACAGCTTTGTCAGCATCCTGTTCAAGTAGCTTCATTATTGCGTTGTAATGTTTACGCTCAAGCATATCCCTTCTCGGAAAAGTAAGCGTATAAATTGGGTCCGTTTCAATTTTATTCCAGTCGATTAACTCGTTTAGTACATAATTATTCGTTTTGAATGGAAGTACACGCCCTACAACTTCTATCGCTTCAATATCGGCTGCACTTAACATATCGAACTGAGGCATCGAACGGTAATTATACAGTGTGTATATTTTGAGTTTTCTGTCCATAATTATCGTTGTTTTTAATTTTCTGTATGATTATTACAGCTCCTAAATTAACAAATCCTGATAAATCAGCCAAATAGAATTACATATTTTAATTTTTATCTTTAAGTTTTTCAATAGTATTGCTCATAATAAAACACTTCAGAAAACTGATTGTTGAGATATTAAAAAACAGTTTGTAATAAAAGAACTACCTTTGCAGTACATTTATCATTATTAAAAATTAATCCGCAGATAAGTTATTATGGAGTACTTTGGTTTTTTTATGCTGGGAATTGTAGCAGGCATACTTTCGGGTTTATTTGGTATTGGTGGTGGCATTGTAATGGTTCCATCGCTTATTTTAATTTTCGGCATGGATATTCTCGATGCCAACGCTACATCGCTTGCGGCAATGCTTTTGCCTGTGGGAGTATTAGGAGTTTGGGCTTACTACAAAGCCGGTTTAATCAACATAAAAGATTCGCTTTGGATTTCGCTTGGATTGTTTATAGGCTCGTTCGGAGGGGGCGAATTTGCGGTAAATATCAGTGAAGGTTTGTTGTCAAAACTTTACGCCGCTATTTTAATGTATGTAGCAATAAGTTATTTCGACATTTTCTCATATTTCAAAAAGAACAAAAAACAAAAACCTCAACGACCTGTGCCCGATAAATTTCCTGTTTGGTCATTTATATTGGTAGGTTTAGCAGCGGGCATTTTTGCAGGATTGTTTGGTAAAGGCGGAGGTTTGATAATTGTACCTGCGTTAATCGGTATTTTCAGATACGATGCTAAGGCAGCAGCAGCAACCTCGCTTGCAGCTTTACAGTTACCGGTTGGCTTGCCCAGTGTAATGATTTATGCGCAAAACGGACATTTGAATGTTTTGAGCGCGGCTTTTATTGCTTTTGGAATTTTAATAGGAGCATTAATTGGCTCAAAATTCGGTGTAAAACTACCATCGGCTACATTTAAAAAAGTGTATGCTGTTTTTTTATTAGCGGTGGCTATTTATATGGTGTATAAATACGTGTAAAATTTAAAGAGACTGTTTTTGACAAATGCAAAACAGTCTCTTTTCTGTCAAGTTTAATTTTTAAAAAAATATGTTAGAGACTAATATGTAAATCAGCATCCTGAGCCGCCTGCACATACTGGTAAATCCCCGTAAAACCATCAACCAACTCATTGAAGTCTTCAAGCTTTTCACCGCCCCAGAGTTTACCAGCCAAACTGCAAATATAAACTTTGACTTCCGCCATTTCTTTTACCTGACTCCATGACTCCATCCAACCGGGCATGTTAATTTCTTTCATTCGCGCTTGCATTTGTTCTTTTAATTGCGGATATTCTACCCATGAATCTTCAAGCTCTTCGTTACCTTTCATAAATGCACGCGCAGCAGTAAGCAGTACATAAACTTCTATTTCCATATCGTCGGCAGCGCCTCCACTCATTATCACACCTGCACCAAGCAGTTTATCTATACTTCCTGACGAAAGTCCGATTACCATTTTTGACATATATTTTTTTTAGATATTTAATTAATAAATTGATATTTAATTAACCTCCGCATCCACCTGAGGGTTTTGCTACAGGTTTTGTTGCTTCGCCTCCGCGAACGGGATTGAGTTCAACCATTTCAGGAAACTTCTTTTTGAAATTATCAAAACCACCTTCGAGCACTTTCACATTTGAATATTTCAGTTTTGAAAGCGTTAGTGCTGCTAATATCGATCTGTTACCATCACTACAATAGATATAAACATTCTGACGATGTTTTGGTGCTTTTACAGATATTGAACCTTCGAGCACGCCGCGTGGAATGTTCAGGGCAGCTTTTATACAAGAGGAATCAAATTCCTCGCTTTCGCGACAATCGATAAGATAAAACTGTTTATTAGCATTTATCTCGGCTTTCAGGTCGTCGGCACTTATAAAATTCACTTTTTCTGCAGTAGCTTTTACAAGCTCTTCAGCGGTTGTGTATTCTTTTGGCTGTTTATGTCCACAGGCTACAAATAAAACGGCAACAAAAAGAATTAATAGTTTATTATTCATAATTTCCTGCTTTAATTATTTATGTGTCCAGTCGAGATAAGCGCCATCATATACTTTTACATTCGGATATTTTAATACCGATTTTAAAACGTAGTAGATAAAACCAGCTGTTACACCGGTTTTACAATAAGCAATTACTTCTTTATCTTTTGGTACTGAGGCGAAAATTGCAGTAAGTTCGGAAACAGGCTTGAGTTTTGAACCGTTCAACAACGATTCACTGGGTACATTTACTGCCTGGCCAATTTTTCCGGCTGCATAATCTTCCTTTTTACGCGAATCCACTAACACTGTACTTGCCGACGACAATTTTGATTTTACATAAACCTTATCCACAAGTATAGAAGCATTTACTTTGGGTGAGTAAGTTAGGGCAGCAGGTTTCGCCGGATTTTTAGTAATAGGCTTTCGTGCTGCAAACCATGCATCCATTTGTCCATCGAGTATGCTAACATCTTCATGTCCCAGATATTTAAGAATCCAGTACATGCGACCTGCATTTACACCTGTTTTGCAATAAATAATAACTTTACTACTGTTTGAAATGCCGTTTTTGCCAAGAATGCCGGCAATTTCCGAAGCGCTTTTCAGGGTTCCTTCAACCGGAGTAGCATTGCAAAGTGTAGTTACATCCAAACCAATGGCGCCATCAATATGAGTTTTAAGATAATCGCCCGATGGACGTGCATCTACCACCACTACGTTAGGTTTCTTTATGATTTTTGAAAGTTCATCAACAGTTATTACCTGAGCAAAAGCAGGCAAAATTACTATTGAAAAAATAATGATGAAAAGATTCTTTTTCATATCAAATTTGATTTTACTAAAATAATTAATTTGTTTTTGTCAATGCTGAATTTTCAAATTGAATTCTAAAAAGGGAAAGCAAGTCTATCTTTGCCGATTCCCTTTTTTTTATTTCGATTTCTTCGGAATACTTCTTTTCCTTCAAAAAAACTCACCTTATTAACTCTTAGAAACGTGCCTGTAATTGCAACATTATCATATCATTGGTAATTGCAGCCGATTCCTGTACATTCACATAGTTTAACTGAATTCGCGAATAATCGTTTACATAATAATTAAAACCTAGGGTAGTGTAATTGGTACGTTTACCTGCTACTCCATGATCAGAATTATATGTATCGAATTTCACTACGGGTTCGAGATTCCAGGGCGTCATATATGATGCCATTGCCCACAAACCACTTTTGGTATAACTGCCCGCAACTTTGGTTTCGTAACCTACAATTCCGCCACAACCACCATAAACCGGAAGTTTTGAAGATGAATGCAACTGATCGATTCCGTGTATGTACTCCGACTGAAGTAAAAGTCCGCCAATTTTATATTGAATTTCGCCGGCAAAACGATAAATTTCGTTTTGTTTTTGAGCTACATCAGTAGGATTAATAGTTCCGTACTTAAAACTTCCGCCAATTTTAAAACCTTCGAAAGGGTTGAACACCAAACGTCCGACAATATCCTTGTTTTTATTATCGTCTTCTACGTTCATACCGGTACCGTTCATAAACCCAAGACTGTACTGAACCAGAAGAGAATCATGTCCGCCCATAATCATAAATCCGAGATCGCGTTGTGGGCCGGCAAGCTGATTTACAACTTCGGAGCGATTTACTGTATATAGTCCTGAACAAGCAGTATTCTGCTCCAAACTGAATGGAGATTTAAACTGACCAAGCGACAGTTTCGCCCATTTGCTGAAACGTGTGTATGATACAAATGCATCGAGCAAATGAGGAGTTTTTTGGGGAGTTTTAAACGAACTGAACTCTACCATTACATAATAATCGATATCGTATGGAATTGAACCCATCACACCCAATCGGGCGCGGTTAAAAGTGAAATTGTTAGTGTTGTTGCCGTTACCGTTAATATTATAATTGTATTGCGGTTGAATAAATCCTGTAACGCCTATTAAATCGCCTCCACCCGAAGCGCAACCCTGCGAGTAAACAGCAATTTGATATGCCATTAGCATAAATGCAGCTATAATTATACTTTTAAAATTCATAATTATTAATTTTGGGAAGTTGATTAAATTAATTGCCAGTTACATAAGCGAAATCTTTTATTTCACTTGCCTGCCATTTATTCTTTAACAAATCAGAGTTAATCATTGCATTTGTGCCGAATTTGATACCCCAGGCATCGTAACCCAAAACAGTAAGGTAAGCCGACACCAAAGCAGAAGTTTGTCCTGTCCAGCAATAAACGGTAACTTTTGTAGCCGGATCGAGATTTTTTATACCATCGCCTGCAAGTTTTAGCGTTTCGTTAAGGCGATAAGCACCTTTTATATGTCCGTATGTATTTACGTCTGCTTCAGTCCAATAATTAACAATAAAGTAGTTTGCCGGTGTTGTCAAAACATCAACTGCGTTAACACCTTTAAAACCCTGACTTAACATATATTCTACACGTTTTGCAAGAATTTTTGCTCCGGTTGTGTCAGCTGCAGTAAACTGGGTTTTATCAAATGTCGGTAAAGAAAACAATACCGGAGTTTTAACAGTGTTGGTTGTTGACCAGTTTGCATGACCTTTAGCCTGATCTGAAATATTTGCTGTCCATGAATTAAATACAGTATTCCAACTACTCATTCCCCATTTCATGATTTTTGCAGTGGGAAAACCACTCAAACGAAGCGCAGCAACTGCTACAGCTGCGTTTTGTCCGGTGTAACATGTAACTACAATAGGTTTTGTTGCGCCCTGTGCAGCAGTAAGAACATTAGCCAGCGTACTGTTTATGGCACCCTGAATATGCCCTTTGGTTGAAAAATCAGCTGCTGATCGAAGGTCGATAATATGAAAATTGGCAATTCCAGTTGAATTCAGAGTTGCAGCGTCAATTACCCATGCATCTGTCATATTGTTCAAATCCATATTATTTGCTTTCATGTAATCGGTCATTACTTTGAAATGATCTACTTCAGGTGTCTCAATGGGATCAACACAAGAACTGAAACTAAAAATCGATAAAACCATAACTATGATGGCAGTCTGTAAAAAATTGATTGTTTTCATGATATTTTTTTATTAGTTGTTATTGAAATTTGAAAGTGTTTTTTGTAGTGTTTTTTATTTGTAAACTTAACCACCACAACCACCGGATGCTGCTTTTGGTTTTGCATTCGGATCCTGATTCGGGTTATAGGCTTTGTAACCGCCCTTTAAGCTTTTCACATTTTTGTAGCCTAACTGCATAAGCTGAACTGCAGCAAGTACGCTATTGTTGCCGGAGCCACAGTAAACGATAATTTCAGAGTTTTTTTCAGGAGGATACATATACTGCGCCATCCAGAATTCTTCATCGGCAATTTTAAACTCGAGCAAACCTCTTTGCAGCAATACCGAGCCGGGAATATTTGCTGTGTAATAATCCGAAGGCTGACGTACGTCGATTAACAGAAAATCGGCTGCACTATCGGTTTTGGCTTTCAGTTCGTCAACAGTAATTTGTTTCACGAGGGGACGATAACCTTCGGCAAGTTCCACTGCATCCTCATATATTCCCCTGCACGATGCTACTGAAATTATTGCAATCAGTAAAACTGATAATTTTATATGTTTTGTCATAATCTTTTACCTTTTAAAATGCACTGAATTTCCCTGTGCGTTCGTTCCATTTCACAAACCAGTACCAAGCCAATAAAAGTCCAATAATTAGTGCAAAAGCGCCATCATATCCTAAATAATCAGGTAAATAACTGCGGAAGCGTGTACTTTGTGGCATATTTTTATCAAATAACGGAACAATATAAGCCGATGACAAAGGTGAAATCAGAATTAGTCCGAGTGCTGAGAACCATAATTTCACCTGACCTTCGCCCACACGCCAGAGTGTTCCAACTGCGCATCCGCCTGCAACTGTCATTCCTAATCCGAAAACAAAACCGCCAATGGCAGCTTTAGCCCAAAAATGCGGGAAAACCCAAGTGAGTTCTCGGGCACGTAAACCGGCTTCGCCCATTGTGCCTATACCGAAATATTTAATTACAGTGAAGCCAATCAAGCTGATAGCCAATCCAGCAATTACACCAACCGATCCATGCGCTTCACCACTCATAAACGGATCGCGGAAAGCTTTAACAATACAGAAACGCGAACGCTGTGAAATTAATCCCATCATGCCGGCAATAATGATAAACCATGCCATAACCGGATTGGTAGAAGTATAATTGTAAGCTATTAAAATTACACCTAACAGTACAACTATACCAAGAATTATCTGCCAGTTACCCTTATCAGGTTTCACGGCAAGGTATGTGTAACTTTTACCAGAACTCCAACCAGGGCGGTTTTCCATTTCCCAAATCAAATACTTGAGCGAAATAAGCACTCCTGCAAACATTGCAAAGGTGAAAACCAAAGCCCCACCCGACAGCGCAGGTACACCACTGAAGAAAGATCCGATTGAGCAGCCAATACCTAAAGTAGCACCAATTGCCATAAGTGCTCCTCCGATAAATCCTTTAATCATTTCGCCTTTGGGTGGAATACGTACTGCAAATTCCTTTGAAAAAAGCGCACCGGCAAACGAACCTAAAACAATAAGAATTACAAGCATTCCATAGTTGTTATCCTTTATCGGAGTTACTTCTTTTTCGGCAAACATACCAAAGAGCGAATAAAGATTATCGCCCACATTTGTAAGACCTCCACTTGCTCCCCACGGACTTTTTATGGCAAATAGCAAAGTATTAAGTGTGCCTAAAACAATGCCACCAACCCACACAGGCCAGTGTTTGCCAAAAAAAAGTCCGAAAAGTTCTTTCAGGGGATTATTATTTTCTGAACCTGACATAAACGTCTCCTCCTACGATTTTTTTACAATAAAACGGGTAACACCGCCATCCAAATCGCTTACTTCAACCATCTGATTGCCCGTTTTAACACACCAGTTAGGCAAGTCGGTTTTGGTACCGGGATCTGTTCCTAACATTTCAAGCACTTCACCTGATTTTAATTCTTTCATTGCTTTTGCCACTTTCATCATTGGCATCGGACATGAGAGTCCTTTACAGTCTAATGTCATTTTGATTTCCATATTATTGATTTTTTTAATTATTTACGCTGCAAAGATTTGTTTTTTATTGTTGAATACAAAAAAATCTGACATGATGTAATTCAGCTATATGCTATTAATTCATCATTAAAAAACATGATGTAAATCAATATTTATGCAGAAAATATTTTTTTGGATTTTAATTTTTAAAGCATAATATACACTTATTTAATTGATAAACAATTATTTATATATTCGAATTTGTTTAATATTTTAACGTTTTGTAAACGTTGAAAATTGAAAACAATTTTATATCTTTAGCACCACAATTATTAATTACCATTTTGACACAAAAGGTATGTAAACATTAAATGTAATACCACTGAATTATTACCATTGAAAAAACATGAAAAAAGAAAATTTTGAACGCAACAGTTGTACACTTAATAAAGCTATAGCTGATTGTTTTGAAAAACTTACCGATGAGGAATTATTGCTTTTAGAGCAAAATCATGTGGTCTTAACCTATAAGAAAGGTGAAAACCTGTGTAAACAGGGAACGATTGCATCACACATTATGTATATTTGCTGTGGACTTGTTAAAATTTACATGGAAAACGAAGCCGGATCGCTGATTTTAAAAGTTCTTCCTGCCGGAAACATGATTGGACTAACCGCTTTACTCGACAACGCACATATTTTCAGATATTCTGCTACAGCCTATCAGGATTGCCGTGTCAGGCTTATCGACATAAATGTTTTTAAAGAAGTAATTCTGCAAAATCCGTTTTTTGCTAACGAAGTCATCAATTTACTGTGCGAAAATCTGATTCAGACACAAACCCGCTTCTTCTCATACACTCAAAAGCAATCTTACGGAAAACTTGCCGATACGCTAATTTGCCTTTCGTGCAATATTTTCAAGTGCGATGGCTTTGAACTTAATCTTACCCGTAAAGAACTCGCTGAACTAACCGGATTAACTCCTGAAAGCGTTATAAGAATTTTATCAAAATTTAAAAATGACAAACTGATTCATATGGAAGGCAAGATGATTAAAATTATGGATATGGAAAAACTGAAACAGATAAGTGATTATGGATAAAAAATGGTTAAGTTTAACTCGCGATTAATGCTGACAATAAGTTTTGTGTAGTTTTTGAAATTCAAGTTGATTATCAATTCAGGGTTAAATTATTTTGATTCTATTTTTTACAGCAATAAAACTTCAGCCAACCAAATTTACAAAAAACATTCAATTTAAACATTTTGCAAATAAAACTAAAAAAGCTGCCTGAAAATTTTTCAGGCAGCTTTTTATGATAAAATATCACTACTCAAAAGGAGTGTCTTCAAAATAATCCATTTCAAGAAAATGCAAATCATTTTCCGGATTATCAGGTATAACCCTTGACGAAAGTATCAGCGATATTTCATTATCTAACGAAATAATATGAATTTCGGGCGAAGAATACGAGCGTTTTATATTGTTTTCTGTAGTTTTCATTTTTTCTGATTTGTTTAGTCGTTTTTAAATTATTCGATAATCACTTTAACCGATACGGCATTCGCACCGTTATTTACTTTTACAATATACACGCCTGGTATAAACTGATTATCCACCACAGTGGTAACTCCCGAAAGCGCTTTGTTTGCCAATACCTGCCCCGTAACATTATAAACAGTAACCGAAGCATTAAACATTAAATCATTATTACAGATAACAGTAATTTTATTATCACCGTTTCTGAAAACAATAATGTTTCCATCGGTATAGTTATCAATATCCGTAGTTAAGCCCGGCGAGCGGAAAATAAGGCTGAATCGGTTGTAACTGTCAGTTTTTACCGAAGTAAAATTATATTCATCACCATCGGTAAGTTCTGTAACACTTCCGTTTGAATTATCGAGCAATAATACCTGCGTACCTTGTGCGAAATTCGCTGTTTCATTAGCGCTGATTGAGTAAGAGCCGCTTGCCGGAACGCTGAATCCGAGTGGTACTACCCTCTCGTTGCTGAAACCAGACAAAGTATTTATTGACAAAACATTGCTGCCAACTTTTGTGTAAAGCTGCGGCAGGGTGTTCTGACTCATTTTGCGCGAATCGTACAAATCATAAGTATCCGATGCTTTCGTGTTGAATAAAACAACTGTTTCGTCGGAGTTCGTGCCATCGGTAATCTGCAATTTTACGGTTTGCTTCTCGTTCAGATATGCCGATTTCGCACGAAGCCGATGATCAGACGATATTTGATGACTGCGCATACTGTTAGTAAATGTTATTGAACCATCCGTCATTTCAGGAACAAACGTTTCAACCCAAAACGCCTGCATGGGTGCAATATATTGAATGTTGTTATCAGAAACTTCACCATCCTGCGGATTAGTTGTTACATAGGTGTCAGCCACCGGATTGTAAGTGTAAAGCGTATTTCCTTCGGAACGCAACCATATTGTAGCGCGCATTTTGTTTGGTAATCCTGTTTCACGCAAATAGCCCGTGTTCGGATCAACCCAAACATCTTTCCAGTTCAGATACGAAGGATAAGGATTGCCTATCAGGTTGTAACCGCGGTTAACATGCGAACTGCCGGTCCACGATAGATTACTCAGCATAATATCACCATTATTCAGCGTTGAACTGCTGAATTCCACAGCTCCGGTATTGCCCATACGAGCCACATAACCTTTACCTCTAACTAATGACGCGTTGTTTTCTGTTAATTGTAAATACCCTTGTGTAGGTTCATTCCATGTCCAGAGTTTGTTCAGTCCTGTAGTGGGATTAAATGTGGCGCTCGTTGCCCCGTAAAGCGGAGTGGACACATACCAGAAACGTCCATCGGGAGCACTTCCATTGTTCGAACCTGTAAGATGTTGTTGTACCCTGTAAGTGCCACCATCGGTAAAAGTTCCCAATGTTAAGAGTGTGGCAGTTCCTTGATTGTCCGATTGAAGAACGAAAGTGCCATTGTTTATAAGATCATTGTTTACGGTTAGTTTTTCACCGGGTGCAACATTCAGCCTTGAACCATTTGCAATATTCACCTGATTGAAAGTATTCAAATCGCCAAAACTATTTTCAGTACCTACTATTGTAACACCATCTATGCTTGTGTTAGTTATCAATATTGCATTGGCTGTATTTTCCTTAATTCTACGAATAGTTTGTGCTGAAGTTCCAGCATAATCAATTATACCTTCTGTTCCGTTGGTTGATATATATCCGCCGTTGCCCACGGTATTTCCATGAAGTGTTAGCTGATGATTGTTTGCTGATAATTCACCCTGCTGCAATGTAAGAGTGTTTTCAACTACCATATCTCCAGTCAGAATGGCTCCTTCGGTATTATCAATAGTTAAGTTAAAAGCTCTTCCACTTAATAATGTTGCACCACTTGAATTCTGCTGTGTTGAACCTCCTAAAACAACTGTAGGTTTGTTAGTAGTGGCATCGAGCACTCCTGATTCTGATGAAAGTTTATTTAACAGCCTTAATGTTCCGGTAAGAATTACATTGTACGGATTTTTCACGCTTAAATTAAACACTTTATCTTCGAACAGACAACCCGAATGTATGTATTGAGCTTCCGTTGAACCTGCAAATTCCAAAGTAGAGTTGCTTGCAGATGCATCAATCTGAGCATTATTAGTAAAATTCAGAGCGCCGTTTACCGTGAGTTTTCTTCCGTTGGTAACTGCTCGATATGTGGGTTGAGAATTATTCAATGATCCGATAATCCTGTCTTGATCAAGTTTAGCATGGTTCATTGGATATGGATCAAAAGTTATATCGGCACCCGTAGCAGGCACATAACCCGCGGTCCAGTTATAGCCATTTGCCCAATCGGTACTAATATTTCCTTTCCACAAATTCGGACCGTCAAACTCCCAAGCTCCCATGGCTGGATAAGCCGAACGTGTATTATTGCCAAAATCAACTGTAATACCAGTGCCTGATACAGCAATCGGCTTTGTAAAACTAAGTTTGTAATCCACAGCATCCAATCCTCCGGCATTTGTAAAATAAGGATTACCTGAAATACTGTAAGTGTCATATCCGTTAATTAAAGGCAGTGAAGTTAAATCAGAACTTGCATAATTACCTAAAACGCCACCAACGCCTGAAACATAGTAATTGTTGTTGGACAAAGTAAATGTTCCGGGAGTTGCATAGTTGAAATACGCTGCATAATGCTTTCCGGTAGCACCGTTGTTCGAACGATAATTGCTGAAAATATTATTTCTGAAATTACGTGTATTGCTATTAGCATAGCTGTAGAACGCATAACTGTTAGCTGAACCGGATGTAGGAGCACCTCCTAAATAGACTGTGTTGAAATATACATTGCAGGTTTGTGAAGCAGTTCCGGTATCGTAAACACCATAAAAAGTATTGGCAGAGTTGTCTCCTAAAGTAATAATGTTGTTAGAATAAGTAGCTGTGCCGTTAAATGCTTTTATTCCATAAACATTACAGTTCAAACTGCCAGACCCATTTGCTCCCAGATTTGAAATAAGATTTTTTGAGACAGCATTGCTTGCTGATGCATTAGCACAGTAATAAATTCCGTGAATATTTCCTGAGAAATCAGATTTATCATTATAAATGTTCGTAATTTGATTACCTGTAATAATAGTATAGAAATTCCAAGAATTATTATAAGGATTTATTACGATACCACCAGCCGATGCTGTATATGTTGAACTTGAGTTTGCATTTGAAATGGATAAGTTCTTAATTATATTATTTTCAATATTAACATTGCCCCAATCTACCCAAATCCCACTTATCCGTCCGGCCAACGATGTAGTCGTACTTGTCGTTCCGTTCCTGAGATTTGCAATAGTGTTGTTTCTGGCAATAATTGAACCTAGACCACCATTTACAACCAAAAATAACCCACTCATATTTTGTTCCGAATTTAAACTTTGAGTATTATTATTAATGCTGTTTGGTACAGTGAGACTTCCAATCAGATTACCTTCGATTGTTGAACTTTTTGTACAATAGATTCCATAAAAATGACTTCTGTTTGATGTACCTGTATTAGAAATGGTTATACCACCAATATTATTGTTTCTTATAGTTCCAACTACAAAAAACGCTCTTACAGTATTGTCATAGTTTCCATTTGTTATTTGAATAGAATTGGCTTCTGTTGTGCTGCCAATTGTATTGTTTGTTATATTATATCCGCCAGCATCACTTGTTACAATTCCGTTCCAGGTAGCACTCCCTGCACTATTTTGCCAAATAATTTTTTTAATAACATTATTCTCAATAATATTAGATCCATTACTTCCAAGATTTATTCCGTAAAAGGTGTTATAGTTTGAACTTGTTTTTGTCAAAAAATCACCTCCACAATTTGGTTGTGTTCCACCAATATAATTATTCGAAACAGTATAACCAGTTGCTCCTGTATTCGAGTTGATTTCAATAAATGTACATGCATTAGAATTAGTTGGTAAAAAAACAGAAGTTTGGTAAAAACTATTTCCAGTTATAGAACCCGATTGAGAATTGTTACCGAAATAAATTACACTCGAAGGTAACAAATCATAAAAATAATTATTGGTAACCGTTATGCTTTTATTGGTTGAATATCCTGTTGTGCCCCAATTGTCAGCTCTGATTGCATTTCTTGGTATTACTCCATTATTATTTGTGAAATTGTTTTGATCAATTGTGTTGTAACTATTACCTAACGGATAAGTTGCCGAAGGTGCTGACAGACTTAGAAACACAATACCCGAACCCTGATTTGACCCTTTCAGATTACAGAACTTGATTGTATTATATGTGGCATCGTTTATCATTCTTAGGGTCGAAGTGATGGTAGTAGATGATGTATTAGTATTTACGACTGTCAAGTCTTTTTCATTACCTGTTCCATTTACCCGACCATCAAAAGTAACATTATCTGCACCATTAAAATCTATCATAGGAGCATTCAGATTGCCCGAAACACTCAGACCTGAAGCAGTTGGGAAAATATGAATCGATGTGTAATTTGAAGTACTATTGTAACCACTATGGTAAAGCACCGCTGAGGCGTCCTCCAAAGTATTGTCATTTATTCTGACATCCATAATTCCTTGATGAGTTCCGTCATTTATTTTATTAAATGCTCGTCGAAGATTATAATAAGAACCTTGCAATATATCATTAATATAAACTTCCACGATATTGTATTCACCCTCGAAAGCTCCCATTGTAGGGTATTCGTCACGTAAAACACCCTGATAATCGGTAGTAATGCCACTAATGGTTAATGCTCTGAAATTATATGCACTGGGTTTATATTCAATTGCATCACCACCATCATCAACTACAAAAACAGGATTTTTACTTAAACTATAGACATCTTGTCCGATAGCTGACTTAATTCCAGCTAAAGTCGAAATATTTGTTGAAGCATAATAAGCTAGTGTTGTACCTTCACCTGCTATAAAATAGTTATTATAGTTGTTAGTAAGTCGTGTGGTTGCTGCATAATTATAATAAACAGCATAATGTAAATTGCTACCACCATTTGTTGAGCGTGTGTTTGCTAATATATTGTTTCTGTAATCGCGGTTACCATTTATTGATGCGCTATATAGTGCATAACTTTTGTTTGTACCTTCGGATACTGAGCCGGAAATATTTATTGTATTAAAGTAAATATTGCTAATATCAGAAGTATTTGAGAAATCATATATTCCATACAAATTCGATTGTGTATTTCCTCCAAGACTTACTACGTTATTTGTATATGTAGCATTTCCACTAACAACTCCAATACCTACGATATTAGCATTAGTTGAGGAAGCGCCTGTTGCATATATATCATGAATGAAATTACGTGCAACCGTACTTGGTGAAGTATAAGTATAGTTAGCCGAAGTAAAATATAAACCATAAATATAACCTGCAAAGTTGCTATAATTATTGGTCAGGTTATAAATCTTGTTATCTGTAACTGTATGTTTATTTGATAGGTTATTTATTACAATACCTCCTAATGATGCATTTTGATTGTTGTTAGTATTCGCATTTGAAATCGTCAGATTGAATACTGTATTTCCGGTAACTAATGCAGTAGGGTTTGCATAAACTGTAATTCCGTTCAAAATTCCTGTCATGCTGGTTGTAGTACAGGTAGTAGCATTTGTTATATTTGCAACAGTATTATTGCTGATTTCTAAAGTTGTTGCCGAGTTAGAAATATATATTCCCATTACATATTGTGGCTGATCAGTACTTGTTGAAGAAGCATTTATGCTGTTAGGTGTTGTTAAACTTCCTATCAAATTATTGATATATCTGCAATTTCCGGTATGTTTATAAATTCCATACGTATTGGTAGCATACGCCGGCTGGTTGGCTGTAGTTATTGAACCAATAGTGTTGCTATCAAACAATATTGTTCCGAAAGAATACATACCATAGAAATTTGAACCTCCCAGTCCCGAATTAAATACTATTGAACCAGTGCCCGTACCCGAGCCAACAGTATTATTTCTTACTGTGAGCAAGCCTGCATCTGCAGCACCGACACTTATTCCACACCATTGAGCAGCTCCGGTATTTGTCCAGTTGATATTTCGAATAACATTGTTTTGAACATAATTTTCAGAAAAATTCCCGTTATTTGCCGCATAAATACCATAAAAAGCAGTATTATCACCTGTTTTCGTCCATGAAGTGCCGCCACACAATGGAGCTGAGCCTCCAATATAATTACCACTTATGTTAAAATTATTTAAACTATTATTTATCGACATAACATAATAGCTACCTGCACTTCCAGAAGAAACAAACGATGTGGTTTCGTAAAAACTGTTGTTTATGATTGATAATAAAGAAGAGTTATATGAAGCGACTATTCCATAAGAAAAAACACTACCTGAAGCTTGAGTTGTTCTGTGGAAGAAATCGTAAATATTACAATTGCTTAAAGTAAAATTATCGTTAGATAAAGCAGTTGACGATCCATTACAATAAATAGCTATTCTCGGGCGGTTAGCATCTAAGGAGTTTGTAATATTGCAATTGTCAATGGTGATATTGTCGTTACCTGTTGTTCCGGTTGAGGTTCCAATATAAACAACACCTCCTCCTACAGAGTACCATGTGGACGAACCCTTCAGCGTACAATATTTTACTGTGTTATCACTTGCATCGTTTACAAATTGAATTGTTGTAGTTCCTGTTGACCCAGAGGTGCTGAAATTTACTATTGTCAAATCTTTATCAGTGCCAGTTGCATTTACCCGACCATCAACAACAACATTGTCGGCACCATTAAAGCTAATCATAGGTGTGGCAAGATTACCTGAAACTGAAATACCGCTTGCAGTCGGGAATATATGAATGGCTGTGTAATCCGATGTGGCATTATATCCGCTTTGATAAAGAACTGCCGAAGCCGTTTCCTCAACACTCTCAGTAATTCTGATTTCTAATATTCCTTTGTGTGTGCCATCGTTAATTTTATCGAAGGCGTTTTTAAGATTTATATAACTTGCTTCCATTACACCAGCTTTCCATACCTGAACCGGCAAGTCCAATTCAATTTCGTAAGCTCCCATGGTTGGAGTTGACTTTCTTGTAATACCAGCGAAGTCGGTCGAAATTCCCGTTCCTGAAGTTCCAATCAATTTTCGGTAATCGGGTATGTAATCATCTTCTTCCAAACCTCCGGCAGTTGCCAAAACGGGATCCATTGAAATACTTTTTGTATCCTGTCCCAACGCTGTTCTTAAATCAGCTAATGTTGTGCGGTCGGCAGTATTATAATAAGCTAAAACACCTCCAGTGCCGGTTGTGTAATAGTTGTTATAATTGTTAGTTAAGTTAGTAGCTGTAGCATAGTTGTAATAGGCTGCATAATGTTTTCCTGTAGCACCATTATTCGAACGGGCATTCCAGAGTAAATTATTTCTATAATTTCTGGTATTTGATGATGCGTTGCTGTAAAGTGCAGAACTGTTGTCTGAACCAACAGCTGGAGTGCCACTAATGTAAATTGTATTGTGATAGATATTACAGGTTTGTCCTGAAGTTCCTGTATCATAAATTCCATAAAATTTATTTGATGTATTATCTCCGAGTGTAATGATGTTATTTGAATAACTGCTACTTCCGGTAATCGCTTTTATTCCATAAACTGTAGCATTGGATGTAGTACCTGAAGTTGTCAAAGAATTTATGAAATTCTTTTCTATAACATTACCGGAACTTCCGGAAAACAGAATTCCTGTAACTTCTCCTGTAAAACCATTGAATGTGTTTTGAAGATTTTTTATAATGTTGCCGGAAATTGTTCCTGAACTCGATGAACCTGTATAAGAAATTCCTGAAACTGAACAGGTATTCCCGACGCTATTGTTTGCATTCGATATCTTAAGTTTTTCAATTCTGTTTTGGTTGATATTAATGTATCCTGAAGTTAGATTTATACCTGCAATACGACCGTAAACTGTATTTGTTGAACTGGTTGTGCCATTTGTCAGATTTGAAATAACGTTATTGCTGAATGTGGCTCCGGTTCCTGTTGAATTTATTGCGTAAACATATTGAGGATTAGATGTACTTGACGAAGTTGCAACAATATTGTTTTCTACTGTCTCGCTACCAATAATATTATTTCTAATTATCGGATTTCCGCTTACAGTAATTCCGTAAAAATGTGTTGAATAATCTGCATTCTCATTTTTGCAGGTAATTCCACCAATTGTATTATTTTCTATAATTCCAGTACCTGTTCCCGCATAATCTATACCGTAGAAAGCTCCACCATTCGCTTTCGCCATATATGAAATGGAATTACTTTCAGTTGCTGAGCCAATTGTATTTCCAGACAAATTCAATGTTCCTGTATTGGAATAAATTTTAAAACAACGAAAAATGCCACTGGCTGTGACAGAATAATCAAAATTCTTTATCGTGTTATTGGTCACATTCATTATTGCACCTGTTGAGTTGTTTAACTCAACCATCCAGAATGATGAATTTCCGGTTGTTCCAGCCGGATTGCCTACCCATGTAAATGGACTTCCACCGCATTGAGGTGCTGAACCTCCCATGTAATTATTTGTTATTAAAGCTGTACTGCCTGCTATTGTATTTGCAGCATGAATATAAGTTAACACCTGATTGTGAATAGGAACAACTGGTGTGGTTTCATAAAAACTATTCCCGGAAATTTCATAGTTTGATGTATAATTTTCAAAATATACTCCATAAGTCTGATACCCTTTTTGTAATATATTACTGAACAAGTTATTCCGAACAACTGCATTGTTGTTGATGTTAGCGCTTTGACCCTGAAAGCGAACAGTTACTGCATCAGTATAGCCGGTGTGTCCATTTGAGAATTCGTTGTTTTCAATTGTAATATTATCGTTTCCTGCAATTCCATCATAATTGGTTATCCAAATAGCCAATCTGTTAACTTTTATCTTCAAATATCTGAATGTGAGATTATCAGCATCATTGTATGCCAATATTCCATAATGACCGTAAGGTTGGTTAATTGTCAAATCCCTTGTAGCTCCGGTTTGATTAATTCTGCCGTCAAATGTAATATTGTCGGCGCCGTTTAAGCTCATTAACTGAATTGCACTACCGGTACTAATGCTTACATTTGTGGCTGTGGGATATACTTTCACAGAACTGTAGCTTGAAGTTCCACCTGCGCCGGTATATCCACTCTGATAAAGTGTGGGAGTAGCTGTTTCGGTAACATTGGTTGTAATTTGCAGTTCAATGTCCCCGGTTATTGTTCCGGCATTAATGGCATCGAATGCCGCTTTCAATGTAGTGAAGTTACCTCCTGTACCTACGGTTCTGATTGTTTGAGCGCTCAGACTAAGCGATAATGCAAGCAGTAAAACTACTGATGCAAACAAAGTTCTTGTTCGAAATTTTGTAGTTGAAATCATAAATAACTTGTACTAAAATTTAATTGTTAATCCATATTAATAATTGCAGCAAAATTAAATTAATTATTTTAAATAAAATAAGCTTAGTAAAGTAAATTGTTTTATTTCGAATTTAATATGCATACTATTTTATTAATATTTGTAATAAACACACTTATGGGATTTATAAACCTGAAACATGGATTATTTTTAAAAATATAATTTCATGTTCAAAACAAATGTTTTTACAAAAACCCATAGGTTTAATAATCTGGAAATTAAATTTATATTAATTGTGTAAAAACACAAAATCATTATTAAAAATTAATTTCTCAAATTAAAAAGATATACAGATTATTGTATGAAAATAAATTGTGCTAATTAAAGTTGGCGCATTCATAAGTTTAAAAAAAATAATTGTTTTTTGTAACATTACCTTCATAGCTAAATTATTTTTAATTCAATTTCAAAATCATTTCGAGATAAAAAAATGAAATAATTAAATTGTAAATGCTTTCATACAAAAGATATCAAATAACACAATAATTTCATTTTTTTTTGCAATATTTGCAACTGCAAATTCTCATAAATATCGTAGAATCTTTTAATTCTATTTGTAATGAAAAAATTATTTTTTTTCTTGGTTTTCTCTCTATTTAGCATATTTTCAGAAACAATATTTGCTCAAATAAGCGTGGAGCAGGAAATTTACAACAAAGGCATCGATAACTTCTACAAAAAGTATTATTATCAGGCTATCGACGATTTCAACATTCTGATTAACGGAAACAAAACTGATTATCTGCTTTATGCATATATGTATCGAGCATACTCCAAAAATGAATTAGGTAAATATTCTGAGGCTATAACTGATTTCACTTCTGCTTTGGCAAAATATCCAAACAATGCTGATTTGCTTAATGGCAGAGCATGGTCCTACTGTTTTGCAGGATATTATAATGCAGCAATTAGCGATGCCACAAAAGCAATTTCTATTAAAAAACAGGCTAATTATTACGAC
This sequence comes from uncultured Paludibacter sp., assembly GCA_964405245.1. GTDB lineage: Bacteria > Bacteroidota > Bacteroidia > Bacteroidales > Paludibacteraceae > Paludibacter. The sequence goes on along the minus strand of CAYONE010000018.1, from coordinate 27,611 downwards.
ACAAGGGCTACTGCATATGCTTTACTGCGTACGAACGCTAATGCAATTGCTGATTTTAACGAAAGTATAAAATTGGGAGCAACACCTCTGTATTACTACAAACGCGGTTGGGCAAAAAAAAATGAGATGGATTTTAAAGGTGCCGAAAATGATTTTGCCACCGCCCGCGCCCTTGACAAAACTGAAAGTTATACGAAACTTAACGATCCTCTGATAGCGGCTTTTGTTTACAAATCAAACGTAAAAACAAATTCATCAAGCAGTGCAACAGCCCAGAGTGCAACCACAAAAACGGGAACTCCCATGGCTTTGTCCTCATTAAAACATAAAGCGAGTTTTGGCAACTGGTATATTTATTTTCCGGGAAAACCCACCGAGCAAACTTCATCGAACAGCACATTCAGGACGAACTATACAGCGCATTATGAGTCGGGCGAATGGTTGTATATGGTTCAGTATGTTTTTATCGATTATGAGTATTTTAAAAAATACTTATTGAATGATTTTCTGAAAGATATTCGGCAACAATATGCCAGGGCTATTAATGGTACCATTAGTTCGCCTACTACCACAACTATGAAAGGATTTGATGAGGCATGCAACTATTACATTAACACAACCGGAAGATATGGATATTTCCGTGACGGAATTGTTGATTACCGAATTGTAAGAATCGGTGTGTTTAACACTAAACGTTACCCAACTACAAGTGAGTTTAATGAGTTTTATTATACGTTTTCGAACACGTATTGAAAAAATTCGAATGCGGGGAAAACATGATTTTTTTTAATAAGGAATTGTTTCTTGTCTTTATAAAATAATATATTCATACGGGTTTATCAAAAATTTAAATTTATGAAAACAATTCACTTTTTTGTTTTTATAGTATTAATTAATTTCCTTTCTATTTGTGTTTTACAGGCACAAACAATAAAAGCCGATACTGCAGTAGGCAGTACTCATCTGAATAATTATCAGTGGAAATACTACACCTACAACACGCTTACAAAAGAAAAAATTAAGGACTTACCATATAAGTCGGTTTCAGAATTTTCAGAAGGGCTTGCTTTAGTTGGTTGCACCGATGGTAAATACGGATTCATTGATGAAAAGGGCAATGAAGTGATTCCATGTATCTACGAATCGTTTTTCAGCAGTTTTTCTGAAGGATTGGCAGCTGTAGAATTAAACGGTGTGTATCTTTTTATTGATAAAACTGGAAAGGAAGTTTTTCAAAACCGGTTTAGTTATGCAAGCCGTTTTTCTGAAGGGTTAGCTTTTGTGGAATATAAACGAAGCGGTTACACTTATCGCGGTTTTATAGATAAAGCCGAAAAATTGGTTCTACCTTTGAAATATGAAACAGTTCATGCATTTAATTGCGGCAGGGCACTTGTAAAATCAGATGTATCTTATAAAAATAACGTTGGTTTTATTGATAAAACGGGTAAGGAAGTTATTCCGCCAAAGTTCGATTTTGCCTCCGATTTTCGGAATGGTTTGGCATTTGTTATATTGGATGACAAGGAGGGTTTTATCGATACGCTCGGCAATGAAATTATTCCTGTAAAGTACGACAAAGCAGGCTTTTTCTTTGATAAGTTTTATAAGGTAAAACTGAACGGAAAATGGGGAATTCAGGATCGTAACGGAAAGGAAATAACCCCGCTCAAATATACTCAAATTGACAATTTCTGCTTTAAGGGTTGGGTAAAAGTACAGGTTGACAATAAACATGGATTCCTAAATTGCGAAAATGCCAGGGAAGTAGTTGAACCGAAATATGATGAAATAGGATTTTTTAAAGATGGACTGGCAAAGGTAAAAATCGACAATAAGTTCGGGTTTATCGATAGTACGGGAGTAGAAGTAATTGCTCCTAAATTTGAAGAGATTAATTTATTTAATTCGGGCATGGCAAAAATTAAGGTGGGCGATAAATATGGTTATATTGACAAAACAGGCAATGAAATTATTCCCCCGATTTATGATATCGCGTTTGATTTTGTCAGTGACCATGCTCAGGTTTATCTAAAAGGAAAAAGCATTTATATTGACAAAACAGGTAAAAAGGTAAAAGTGAAGTAATTATTTAATTTACAATCTACAATTGCAGAGAATTAAATTGCAGTAACATAGATGTTCCCTTCGTAAACTATTTTTTGTAAAAATAAATAACTTCAGTATAACCTTTTAAAGCTATTCCTTTTTCTGAATGAAATTTTTAGTAAAGATTTTCAGCAATTCTTCTTGTATTTATCATTCAATCCAACTCCATCCAGAATAAGCGGGATGCACTTTCCGAGGCGGGCAAGCCGCGTAGCTTCCTGTTTTGCGGAACTAATATGTTCGCAATAGTCTTTTTGCTTGCCGGGTGTGAGTCTCTCGTATGCATTCTTCAGTTCTGAGTAGTTCTGAAAAGCATTTTCAAGTTCTTTGGGAATTGCTAATGGTTGATTTTTTTGAGATGGCAGTCGCAGACCCTGTTTCTCAACTTCAATGGCTTCATTAACATATTGAAGAATTTTTACTTGGTCAATTTGCTCCAATGCTGTAAAACGCCACTGACGCAACGATTTTGTTTTACCTTCTGAAGCGGTAATTAAAACTTTGTAGGGGTCGCTCATAAAAACTCCATTGTGAAACCAAAGCGTAAAAAAATCTTTGAAACCATGAAATGCCACCACATTTGCTCCGTTGTATGTGTAAGTGTCGGCACCCCATTTAATGGTGTGTTCCAATGGTGTTTTTGCAAGTATATCAGCCAGTTGCACCAATGCTTCTGCCCAGCGATTATTATTGCCCATATCTGTTTTTTAAATATGAAATAGTAGCTTGCATTATAGTTTTCAGTACTTCGATATTGATATCCGATAGTTTTTTAACATAAATACAAGCCGCTCCTTTTTTGAATTTACCAAGATTTTCAAGCAGATATTCGTGCTCGGGCAGTCCTGAAAAAACGTATAGTGAAATTGCCGATTTTCGTGGCGAAAATCCCACGAGTGGCCAGTCGCCTTCTTGTTTACTACGCTCCGATTTGTAATGATACTTTCCAAAACCAATAATGGAAGCACCCCACATAACTGCTTTACTGCCGGTAATTTCTTCCATGAGTTTTAAAAGCGCATAACTGTCAGCCTTTTTTTTCTCGCTGTCCGCAAATTTTTCGATAAATTCAGTCACATCGGCAGTTGTAGCCTGTGTTTTTAGTTCAGCCATAATTTTTATTTGATAGTTGGTTATGTGAAAAATAACATTATTAGTGCACTGAATGTTTAATCAAATTTATAAACTCTTTTTTAAAATTGCAAAAGTTGTCGGGTAAAATTCATACAAACTATATTTTATTGATATTTTTGCAGAAAATATTTTCAGAATTTCAAATAATTCAATTTTGCAGAAAAAACATAAAGATATGGTTTGCCTGAAAATAATATTAAAAAAACAATTACAACTATGACCAATATCGATGAACTTACTTGGAGCGATGTTAAATCAACAGGATTTAATATTGCTTTATTGCCATGGGGTGCAACCGAGCCGCATAATTTACATTTGCCTTTTACTACAGATAATTTGCTTTCCCACGCTATAAGTTTGGATGCTGCTGCTAAAGCTGAAAATCTCGGAGTTAAGTCAGTTGTATTACCAACCATTCCTTTCGGGTCTCAAAATCCGGGTCAAACTGAGTACCCTTTTTGCATTCATTTACGCACTGAAACACAAAAAGCAATTCTTACGGATGTTGTATCTTCATTGCATCGTGGAGGAATTCGCAAAATGATAATTCTGAACGGGCATGGAGGCAATAATTTCAGTGGAATAGTTCGCGATTTGGCAGTTGATTTCCCCGATTTCTTGATTGCTACCACCGATTGGTACAAAATAGTGGATGCACGAAAATTCTTCACCGAACCGGGCGACCATGCCGGCGAATTGGAAACCTCGCTTATGCTGCATTATTATCTGCATTTGGTTAAACCCCACGAAAATTACGGTTCAGGTAGCACAAGACAATTTACAATCGAAGCGCTCAACAACCGCACTTTTTGGCTGCCGCGTAACTGGAAAAAAGTAAGCGAAGATACAGGCATTGGTAACCCGCAATTTGCAAATGCCGAAAAAGGAAAGAATTTTGCCGAAGCTGTTACAGACAAAATAGCTGGATTTATAAAAAAATTTGATGAAAATTCAGAGTTGTATTTTTAGTTAAGAAGTAATTGGTTTATTAAGTTTATAAGTTTATAAAGTTTATAAATTCAAATACTAATGGTTCTGTAGTATTGATTTCTTTGTCTTTCTTCAAATTTGAAAAAAACGAACGACCACTTTCATGGTCGTCCAAATTTGTTAGCTATAGAAATTTCTATTGATTTTCGGCAATTTATTTTATCAAAATTTTCGAAGCTTTATCATCAACTCTCACAAGATACAATCCTTTGTTTAATTCTATGGTAATTTCTTTTGAAGGTTGATATTTAGCAACTTTACTGCCCATAAGTGCGAAAATTTCAAATTCTGTAGTTGGCAAGACATCAAACTTCAAAGTATTTCCATCCAATGTCCAATATTTATATTCCGGATTATTAACATTAGCGCTGATAGGGAAAATTATTGCAGTTCCCTGAGAACCTACATTACCAACTGCATTCGCCGAAGTAATCGTAACCTGATGACAAATTGTGCCATTGATAGTTCCAACAGTACTTAGCACTCCATTATCTACTACTGTACCATCGGCTTTATAACTCCAGTAAAATGATTTTCCTGATGTAGCTGCACCAAAACTTACACGGTTAATTTCAACACCTGCTGCATCAAAAACATAAAGCCAATTTTTTGCAAATACCAGTCAGGGACAAAAGCGATACCTTCAGGTCCATCGTTTCCTGTATCGGTCATTGGCGAAGGCGACTTAAGCAGATTCCATGTATTTGCTTTTGTAAAATTTGAGAAATTATAATTGTGAGTATATTTACTAATTTCGTAACTTCCTTCATCAATAGTATAAAATTCGTTTGCCAAATTATTAACCTGGGTAATTCCTTCCGGTGCTCCGATACTTGTAGCTAACCCGATTAATGTATATTGTCCGGTTGCTTTGTTGTATTGTAAAATATATAAACTGCCACCATCACCTACACAATATAATCTCGATATTAAATCGTTCCAATATAAACCGCTTAATTCGCTTGCATCCGATGGCAAAGCAGTTGAAATATTAAAGGCATTAATCCATATTATGGATGGCCAGACCGATTGTGCATTACCATTTAAAAAAACAAAAACAAATATCGCTAAAAATATGTATTTAAGATTTTTCAATTGCATTAGGATTTTAAGTGTTTATCTATCTCTCTACAAATATTTTCGAAAATAGTGTTTATATCACCCATTCCCTGTAGCGACACATATTTATTTAAATGTTGATAAAAAGTTTTTACCGGCAAAGTTTGTTCGGAATATACTTCTAATCGTTTCAAAATTGTTTCTTTATTATCATCCAGCCTGCCGGTAATTTCGCCACGTAAAAGCATTCTTTTTACAAGTTCATTATGGTTTACATTGAGTTCGATAAGTAAATCTGTGGATTTATTTTGTAACTCCAGATTTTCTTCAAGCGCTTTTGCCTGAGCTACTGTACGCGGAAATCCATCGAGTAAAACTCCTTTTTGATTTTTCTCGGAGTCTTTAATTTCATTCATCAACATATTGATAATAATCTCATCGGGTACTAATTTACCTTCGGTTACGAATTTTTTTGCTGAAATTCCGAGTTTCGTACCTTTTTCCATTTCACTCCGTAGTATATCGCCGGTAGAAATGTGTTTTAAATTATATTTTTCTGATAGCAAAGCGCTCTGCGTGCCTTTTCCACTTCCCGGAGGTCCAAAAAGAATTATGTTCATAATAATATATTTTTTCAGGGTTATAATATCAAATTTTAAATTCTCGATAGTGAGTTTCTACATAACCTCTTAGCACTTCAAGAATTGCTTTACTGTCAAATTTAATAAATTAAAAGTAAACAATTATAATTTATAAAAAAATAAACAGCCAGATTTTAGCACACGAATGTTATTCATAACTCCTAAATTCACCCTTTAGGGGGTTAGGGGGCTGATTATTGTCTCATTTCTCAATTCACCATTTCCTGAATGCTGTTTATACCATCCCTATTAAATCCAACCCGATATCTGATTAAATTTTCTTCTTCATCGTGCTTGTACTGTAGTATAATGTTTAAATAATAGTTTTTGATTCCCATAATTTTCTCAATCGTCCATGGTGGATTTTCATTTTCATTCTCGTTTAAAATGTACAATGGCACTTCGGGATTATCGGTTTTTCGCATAAACGAGAGTAAGCTTAACCGTACAATTTCAACCACACCATCAATTTCGTAATTATTACTTTCATCCAGCATTTTACGATTCATTTGAACAGTTTTTCGGTAAAGAATAATTTTTTCTTTTGAATAGCGGTTGTCGGCTTCAATAAGAGGAATCCGGTTTCGAACGCGCAAAACATCCCTTGGAATATTATCTTCCGGTATAAAATCGAAGGATTCTTTACTGAACCCTATTTCTTTATCTTTAATACTGATAGTTGTTTTATTATCGTAATATTTTGTACTTAGTTTTTTTGAAAAATAATATCGTCCAAGTTCTTTTATGCGGTCTTTTAGCATATAACTTACCACTAAAGCCACGAAAAACGGCATAGTAAAATTTCCAAAAGTTTGCTGAAACGAAAAAGCAATAGCGGTAGCAAAAATCATTGACAAGCCCGCTGCCAGACTAAAATATATCTGTTCTGCTAAAATGCCATCGCGTTTCTTTTTAGCATTGATAAATAAATCGCTTTCAGCATATTTTTTCAGTGCACTAAGTCTGAAAATTAAATCCTTGTTTTTGTTAGGATCATTAGCATCTACCTGCATATATTTACATGAAATTTTGTGCTCACGTTCATTCTCCAATGTTTTTAAAATTAATGGTTCCAGTTTGGCGCGCAGTTCATCATCGTTAATATGTTTTAACTTGCTTAAAAGTCCGAACAATTCTTTTTCAGTTAAGTTGGTCATAAATTCATCGCCAAAACTGTAATAATCATAAACGACTTTTGAAACCGTTGGAGTTTTAATAATTGAAGCTAAATTGCGGTATTTCCGCAAAATATCGGCAGTTACTTTTAGAAAATCGATAATAAGTTTTTCCCTGTCTTCCGTTTGAGCCGCATTGAAAATGTATGCAATCTGGTCGCGAATGGCACTTTTAAAAATTGCCGAAAACATTTTTATCTGATATTCGTATTCTGAAACATTGCTTCGTGTAGGCGATGAAGCAAGTTGATGCATGGCTGTTTCCAGATTATTTAGCGGAATTGCATCGCCCGAAACTATATCCCGGGTAAGAAAAACCGGAGTTATAAGTCTGATATTAGTGCGAATATCTTTGTAAAAATCTTCACGTTTATAGGTTGCGGGATTAATATCCAAACTATTCGGCACAAAAATCCATGTATTCAATATAAAATTGTTTACATTTAGTTTTCTCCGCGTTTTGTAAGCTATTTTACATTCGAGCGAGAACTTATCGTGAATTTTTGTATTAACTGAAATCATAATTTGACCCCCAACCCCTAAAGGGGAGTAAAAGTTAGTATTGTTAATCTATAATCCATCATGATAAAAAAGTAGTTATGTTTCAAGTTATTTTTTTTGACCAAAAGCAGTTTTATATTCAGTATTTCTTTAGCCCCTTCAGGGGTTGGGGTAAATTAAAACAGCCCATTTGTGTATCCCAGCCATTTCAGAACCGTTTCGCCCCACACTATTATCATTCCCCAACTTATAAGCATCATTATTATTCCGAATTTAAATGTATCGCTCCAACTATAATGATTGGTAGTATATAGCAATGCAGCAGGTTTGCTGTTGAATGGCAATACATACACATGCTCAATAAGCAATGCTACAGGAAAAGCCAAACAAAGAATTGGCATTCCAAATTTTTGTGCTACGCCAATGGCAATTGGTACAAACACAAGTGTGCGCATTGTTTTGCTTTGGAATATTAATGCCGAAAAAATCATCAAACCTGTAAGTATAAGATAAATAAGTATGAAAGGTGTTTCGTTGGATATGCCCATTGCATCGAACGATACATCGACCATCGTAACGGCTATGTCAGTAGCATCGAGTCCTGAACCCAAGGTATAAGCTCCTGCCGAGAATAAAAGTAAATGCCATGGAATGTCAATGTCGTTCCATTTTACGATTCCGATTCCGGGCATTAAGGCAACTACAGCGCCCATAAACGCTACGGCTGTTTGGTTTATGCCGTGTTGTTTGTCGGTAGCCCATAATGCTAAAACCAATACGAAAATTACAATAGCTTTGTATTCTTCAAATTTCATTTTGCCTAATTTGTGCAATTCCTCTTTCAGACGTTCAATTCCGCCTTCAATTTGTGGTTTGTCTTCGTTTTTTTGAAGTTTGAAAACCACTTTTGTACCAACCCACCAACCAATAATCATAAGTACTATTGCCAACGGAAATGCTGCTACAAACCAATCCTGGTAACTAAATACAGACCATCCCATTGCGCCGGCAATAATTGAACCTGCCAATAAATTTGCTCCCGATCCGGTAATGAAACCCGATGCGCCAATGTTGATTTGAAACAGATTTTGCAATACAAGATTTCTTCCGAAATTGTTTCGGTTATCGCCTCCTCGCGCACCATAAATGGCTGCTACAACCATAAAAATAGGCAATAAGATAGTGGCTTTAGCTGTGGTTGCCGAAATAAATGCGGAAAGTACAATGTTGATAACCAAAAAACTGAAAATTATCATGGTAGCATTTTTACCGAAACGTATCACAAACCAAAGAGCAAAACGTTTTGCCACGCGCGTTTTTACCAGCATACTTGCCAATACAAACGATAATATATTGAGCCACATTACCGGATGTCCCAATTGCGCATAAGCAACTTTATCGGTTGTTACACCCGTAAGCACCATGGCAAGAATTAGTAGAAGCGATGTAAGATAATTCGGAATTGCTTCGGTAATCCACAACACAATGGCTGCTACAAAAATTGCCAGCATAGCGTAATTTATGCGTACAAAACCATCGAAACCCAATTCTTCAAGTCTTTTTAGCGCTCCTTTACCAAGAATGGAAAGGTCGAGATTATCGATAAAAGGTATTTTTGCATACCAATACAAATAAATGAAAAGTAATGCAGCTAAAGGACCGCCAATGATAGCCATCCACTTTTCGAATCCTGTTTTCTGCATTTTAGGTAATTTCTCGATACGATAATTGTTCATATCAAGCACATCGAACGATGCGTCGTGTGGGTCACAAGATGCAAACTCGTTTGTCAGATTTTTATCTGTTTCGCTCATTGATATATACCTTAGATTTTTAATTTAACTTTGTAAAGATTCCCTGTAAGATCGCATCCTATCCAGCACGAATTGCTTTTACGGTCGACAACCAATGCTTCAGCTTTTGGAACAAAACTTATGGATTGAGAATTCAGCACATTGCCATTCAATGAACAATGATACAACATTTTTTGCTGACTGTCGCAAATCCATAATGTGTGGTCGGTTCTATCGTAACACACATCCGAAAGATTAACCGCGAAACTGACCGTTTTTCGCCATTTTTCGGAATTTGTTTTTAAATCGTATTTTATAAGTGCCGTGGGTGCTTCCTGAATGGCAATGTATAATGTATCCTCGCCGTAAGTTAAACCTTCAATACCTTTGTTGCTTATGACTCCATCCACCACCACTTTGGTAATTTGAGTTACGGTCATATCATCGTTTAGCATCGAAACGGTCATGTTGGTTTCATCGGCAAGGTAATATTTCCCTGAGTTGTAATTCAATGTAATAGCTTCCCAATCGTTACTTCCGTTATAGTCTAATCTTCGTTTGGTTGTTCCATCGAAATTCAATTCATAAATTCCAAATTTATCGCTTACTACCATTAGCGTTGTGCTATCTTTCGAATAGCAAAGTCCCGAAAGTCCAACAACCGAAGTCTGAAATTCTTCATAATCTTTCTCGGTTGGAGTTATATCGGAAACAATATCCTTTACACACGAAGTTAAAAGCAGCAAGAAAAGAAAAAAGGTGGCTTTTAATTTCACTTTTAAAAAAATTATTAAATCTATTTCTTGAGGGTTAAACCTAGCCCAAACCCAAATAGGGAAATTATTCCCTTTAGGGGTTAGGAGTAGATTTTTTTTACCATTTTGTATATGGATTTTTCATCAACATGGAGTTGTAGTATTTTACATCTCCTGTAACCTCTTCGCCCAACCATTCGGGTTTTTCGAAGCTGTCATCTTCGCTGTTCAATTCAATTTCAGCCACAGTTAATCCTTGATTTTCGCCATAAAATTCGTCCACTTCAAACTTGAACGGACCGTTTTTTACTTCGTAGCGTGTTTTGTCAATTACACCCGGCTCACAAATTTTGAGCAATTCGTTTACTTCTTCCACCGGAATTTCCTTTTCCCACTCGTAACGGCTTGCACCGCTGGCGCTTCCAATTCCTTTGATGGTAATAAACCCTTTCGGACCTTTTACTCGTACACGCACTGTACGTTCAGGAATTGATGATAAATATCCCTGAGTTATGCGTGTTTCTTTCGATGCCTGTGCTTTAAAAGCATCCGATTTTACTAAAAATTTACGTTCTATTTCTTGTGCCATAATTCTAATTTATTAATGTGCCAATAATTCAATGTGCCAATGTGTTTTACAAATTTTCGATATCCCAAGCTCCCTCTCCTTTAAGGAGAGGGCTGGGGAGAGGTTTTAATTAGCCAACGGCTTGTTAATCATGCCTATTACGCGTTTTATAGCTTGCAGGTAATTGATATTTTCAACGCCTTCTAAACCAACATCTTTGACAGTTTTCAAAATATCTTCTACTTCGGTTGATTCTGAATTGATAGTAACTACACGAGCACCATTTATCAACACTTCGCCGTATTCGCAAATGGTATTGTTTACCATATATCCAAATCGTTGTTTGTGTACTTTAACTGCTGCCAAATCGGGATGTGCTTCAATCATCTGAATAAATTCTTCGTAGGTAATCACATCTTTTGTCAGTGCAGGCATTTCTACCATAAATGCAGGAAAAACTTCGTTTACAAGCACCGATGCAGCAATCGGAAACTCACCTTTCATCAACGGATTCCATTGTTCCAAACCCTCTACTGTTTGCACATAAGTTTTAATATCCATTTTACCATCGCGAATTTTCGTGTTGTTAATGTCGTTTGTGCGCGAAAGGATATAGATTTCATCCGAATAACGTTCCCATACTTTTTCGGGAATGGGCATCGATAAACGAGCCATGCGTTTTGCTGCTGCATCAAAATTCTGCCCGAACGAGCGGAATTCGAAGCGAGGTTTTGAAACCTCACCGATTTTTAATTCTTCTTTTGCCATAATCTTTTTTATTTATAATTTTACCTTTTACAATTTTTAATTTGCATCATTGTTCGAAGTACCTTTAGTGGCTGTATTAAACAAAGTCAAATTGTTTGAGCCATCAGGTTTTCGTCCATACGATTTTTTTCCGGCAGTAGCAATTGTTGTGAAATCTAACGAAGCTACAAGCATACCTTCAGGATTTTCCAGATACATTGCATCACCCGAAGTACTTAAGCCAAATGTTACTGATTCACCATTTTGTTCGGTTGCTATTACAGTAAAACCCTTAGGAGGAATAACGATGCTTCCAAGTACACGTTTAGCTTTTGGACTGACACCTCCTAACGAAGTTTTAATACCTTCATCGTAAAAGAAATAGCCGGCCAAATCAACCTGAATTTCCGATTCATTATATATTTCAACCCAATCAGGATCGGTAGCATCTTTCGTTCCATCGGGGAAAACTTCGTTTATATGAAGTTTAATAATACTAGAGGCACCAACAGTATAGCTTGCTTTAGCAGTAGGTGCATTTACCGGATAAACAGCCGACAGGTTATCGGTATTTACTACTTCAATATAATAATTTACCACCACATCTTTTGCATAAGGAGGAATTGTGCCAGTGTACATAAATTGTTCACCTGACAGTGAAGTCATTACTACAGAAGAATAAGTAGTTTCAGTCGAAGCCTTATGATAAAGTTTAGCTGATGAAACGCCTTTTAAATCGGTAATTTTAGCTGTTACCACTACCGATTCTGTAGATTGTGGAGCAACCGGCGTTCCGGTTACATTTGAAATACTTGGAGGTCCAACATGAATTGGATCTTTAACACATCCTGCAGCAAGCAATATAACTGCAACCAAAATTGCAACTAATAATAATCTAATTTTTAAGTTCATATACTTTTTCATTTTGATTGGTTTTTTAAAAATCTATTTCACATCTGATGCCTAATTGACCATAATCATGACCGGCCTTTCCACTTGGATCTGCCACTTTGGTTGGATCTTTTGTAAGAGCGCCGGTTACATCGTAACCTACAAACAATTTTCCTTTACCATTGGCATAGCGGTCGTGGTTCAAATAGCTGTAATTCAATTGCATTTTGAAGTTTTTTGCAGCATAAAAATTTATACCGGCAGTGTAACCTTCTGCTGCTCCTCCAAATACATCTTTATCGTTCAGATTGATGTAATCGTAACGGAAAGTTAATTCCACATCACCCCACTTTTTACCTTTGTCTGGTTGATTAAATTCTCCCTGAGCTTTGTCATAAACCTGACTACCTCCAAAAACCAAATAGGTTGCCTGAGCATAAAAACCTCCAAAGTTTAGTGTTTCTAAATTATTTTTGCGGAATGTTTTGTTGTTAATAATTTCGCTTTGAAAGCCTAAACCTTTATAAAAACCAGCAATTTCGATGTTCGATAAAATTTCATGATCAAGTTGTGGAATTAAATCGGTATCCAGATATTTTTTACGGTTTATACTGCTTAAAGAACGGGTGCTGTAACGTGCCGACCCATATTCGCCCGGAGCAACATCTGTTTTTGGTGTACGGTAAGAGTATCCGTAAGCAGCATGCAATCCATAATCTTTATTTTCGCCAAAAGGTTGCAATACAAATTTCCCTGTAAGCGAGTAACCCTGGTCGCGTCCAAAATCTTTATTGTTGTCTTGAACATAGGTCAGAATTTCCAAATCCTCAACAGTTTGGAAGAAAACACCACCGGCAGCCAAAAACCATGGTGCGCTGTAGGTTGCATCCCAGCCTAAGTGTCGTGATGGAGCAAAAGTATTTACCACATTAGCACGTTCCATGAAGTTGAGATAACGCGATGAAGAGGTTTGAGACATGGAAAATTGTTCTTTAAAGTTACCCACACGTGTGTTAAGCCCTTTCAGAAAGTTTGTAAAGTTGTATTGAATAATCGCGTCTTCCAACTCCAGTTTTCCATTCGAAAAACTCATATCCAATTCACCATACCAGTTTTTTGACAGATTGGCTTTTACAGCAAAACGAGCCCTGCGAATAGAAAATCCATCGCCAATCGGATTCATTTCATCATTAAAGAAAAATTGACCATCGGTTTGAACGCGTACATCGTACCATACTTTATAGTCCTGATTTGCCGATTCAAAAACTAAAATTCCGTTTCGTGTTTCGGCAGTTAATGGAGTTCTGTCCACCTTTTTGCCATATTGGTCGTACCGAACGTCACTTACCTGGGAAGTTTGAGCAAATGCTGTAGTTCCAATGAGAAAGATTACTACTAATAATAGTGTTTTTTTCATGTTGTGTTTTTTTTGAATTAATTAATTTACATTGATTTACTGAAATCTGATAAGTTAGTATTTTTATCTAAGTTCAATTTTTTTCTCAGTCGATATCGGCTTATTTCCACACTTTTTGGAGATATATTCATGAGTGGCGCTATTTCTTTAGATGTTAAACCAATTCTAAGCAAAACCAATATTTTTTTATCCGTTTGCGTTAATTCAGGATATTCTTTGTCCAATCGTTGTATAAAGTTCTTATTAGCAATTTCGGCTTTTTGGTATATTGAGTCAACTTCGCTGTTAAAGCTGATTTTCTGACGGAGTTCTACTTTTACCTTTTTGATAATTTCATCTTTCTCCGATATATCAGTTGTTTCAGAAGCTTTATCTAACACTTCGATGATGGATAAAAGATACTGACGCTGTTCACCAATATTTAACGAATAGGTTACCATCTCATTTTTCTGTTCTTCAATACGGGTTACCAAGTTTGTATTTTCAAGTTGAACAGTGCTGACTTCAATTTCCGATAATGCTTTCTGAAATTCGGAAAACTGCATTTGTTCAGCCAAAAAATGCTCTTTCTCGTTCGATTTTGTTTTCGATTTTAGTTGATTAATAATAAGATAAATCGATATGATTGCCAAAATTATTAACAATAATGATATGATTGTTGAATTCAAATCGACAGGTATATTTACGTTTACAGGTTGAAGACTATCTGAATTAGTTATTTCACTTATTTTGCCGGATGTAACTTTAATATTGAAAATATTTTTTACGAAGAACAAACTGAAAAATGTAAATGCGCCCGATAATATTGGAGTTAAAACCCATCCTAACATAATATTACCTATAACATTCAGTTTTACTTCCTGCATTCCTTTTACCAATCCTATACCTAAAACCGAGCCAACCACTACCTGTGTGCTTGAAACCGGTACAAGCGGAATGGCGGGTAAACCTATATTCTGTACAAAATGCGATAAGGTGGAAGATGAGAATACAAATAGAACCAATGCCTGCGATAATACAACTACTGCTGCACCTTCGGGGGTAATTGCTAAAATATCACCGCCAATGGTTTCCATGACACGTTTACTGTAAGTAAAAATTCCGAGAGAAATAGCTAATCCACCTACAAAAAACAAAATGTCAGTTGAATTAAATGTTAAACTACCAAGGTTTATATTCAAATCAATGGAATTCACAAAAACTCCCATTACGTTTGCAATATTGTTTGCTCCCAAACTGTATGCTCCAAATGCACCTACAATAATAAGTGAAAAACGAATAATCGTTTCAAATTTTAACATGTGAAGATTTGAACTCCTAATAAGCCTCCGCACTAACAAATAAAGTAAAGCTGAAAAAATGGCTCCTAAAACCGGCCCGAAAACCCATGAACCAATGATTTTTCCTAAAACAGTATAGTCAACCTGACTTGATGTAAAATAACACCATCCAATAATTGCTCCTACAATGGCTTGTCCTGTCGAAACCGGTAATTTGTTTTTTGTCATTATCAGAACAACTATAGCTGAACATAAAGCTACTGTGAAGGCTCCTCCGATAGCATCCACAGAACCCAGTTGCGATAGTGTTTTGGTAGTTCCCGAACCTTGCAAAACTGCTCCAAACAATACAAAAATGCTGGCAATAATTGCCGCCGTGCGGAATTTGATCATTCGTGAGCCAACTGCTGTACCAAAAATATTGGCAGCGTCGTTAGCTCCCAACGACCATCCCAAAAACAAACCGCTTGACAGGAAAAATAATGTCAACATACTTCAGCTCTTCTATACTATACGTTTAATAGCCATAATCGAAAGTAAATCCGCAACCTTTTCGGCTGTATCCGATATATTTTCAATGTGTAAAGTAAAATAGCGTAAATGGAATTTTTCACTCAGACGTAAATCTTTCATTTCCCGAAAAATTTTCCTTCGGATAATATCAGCCAATAAGTCGGTTTCTTTTTCGTAAAAATAAACTCTGTGTATTTTCTCGGTAACATTTATGGGCTCAGTAAAATATGATTTTGCTGCCGGAATAACCGACTCGGCTGCTGAAACTGAAATTTGGGTAAGCCGTACAAAATCCTGTATTAGTTCTGCAGGAATATTTGGCGTTTCTACTTCAAACTGAAATAGATTTTTTTTGGATTGGTCAATCAGGTTGTCCATTTCTTCCAAAAGACGCATAATGTCGCCCCGAAGTTGTGGCATTAATGACTGAACAAAAAGCGTTTTCTCAATTTCACGCCGAAGCTTATCCGATTCAATTTCGTTGTTGGCTAATTGAAGTATATCATTGTTGAAGTTTTCAGTGTTATTATACAAATAATTCTTTACTCCTTCTTTGAATAACAATAAACTTTGGTCAACACAATTAAGAAACTTGTCAATCAATTCAATTGATTTGTTTGCTTTCTTGAAGATCATATGTTACACGTTTAGAAATTTTTATGCAATTATACAACAAATTCTTTTATTGTGTAGTTCATATTTTTAACACCTTCATTTTCTAAAATTATTGTAGAGTTTCAAAAATAACTTATCATATTATATATCAAATATATAAAAATATTATGTTGTGTATATATTTGCATAAATGAACAAATAATGTATAATTTGTAGAGGTTGTGTAATAGCTTTTTGTTTAAAAATAACACAACAATAAATGAAAAATTGATGTTGATTTAATTATAAAGTAGTGTTTTCGGGAAGTCAGAATTTATACGTTTTGTGATGGAGTAAGAGAAGTGATGTATTTAAAACCCCACTTATCTATAATGTAATAAACCCGATTTTTTTTGGTAATTTTAAGTCGATAAAGCGATATAAATTGGAATAAAAAAATTTCACATTCAAAAATTAAGATTTTCAAACAACAGTATTAAGCGAAATTTCTACAACAATAAAGATAATTATTTATTATATATCAATACTTTAGTGAATTTTTTAATTTTATTGATTGCGCTAAACTTCCGTAAGACAGGTTTAAAAAAATTTAGAAATTTCGTGAATGCCTTCAGGGTTGTAATTTCTTCAATTGCATCATTTCCGGATGTTCAACTATATATTTGGTAGTGGCAGCATAACCCTTATGATAGATTTCCTGATAAGCTTCGAAACTGAATTCGTGGTGTTTGTCAAAAGCATCAGGCTCTATCAGAAAGTTACACAAATTACGTCCCTGCGCTGAATTTTGATATTGTATTGCTCTTACCGCACAAGCAAGCGTATCAACAGGTTTTTTGAGTTTTTCGGGTACCCGATGCGGAATTACATTAATGCCAATAATTGTATCACATTTATCAGCCAAAGGTTGAGCAGGCATATTGTTTAATAATCCACCATCGGTATAAAACACACCATTTTGTTTTATGGTATTAAACAATCCGGGAATTGCAGCTGATGCAGCCACCCAGGTGTCGAGTTTATTGCCACTATCAATTATTTCCCAATTTGCATTGTTCAGATTTACCACACAAATGTGAAGTTCCTTCTGAAGCAACTCGAAACTGTTGTGCGGTATCATTTCCTTTATCAACGATCGCAATATGCTGTGATTTGTCAGTCCCGAATTCAGAAAAGTAGGCTGAAAAGTCATTAGTTTAGTAATTTTGTATAGTTTGTCCGTCTTTATCAATTGCAACATATCATCAGGACTGAATCCTTCGCAATAAAATGCACCTATAATTGCTCCCATACTTGAACCGGAAACAACTTCAGGAAATATGCCATGATCTTCCAAAGCCTGTAATGCTCCAATATGACCAAATCCGAGTGCGGCTCCACCACTCAAACATACTCCAATCTTTTTATTTTTAATCTCAGTTGTAATGATTTCTTCGTCCCGTATCATAAAAGTTGCTGTATTTGAATTTAAAATGTTAATAACCGAGCATTGAATCAACCAAAAAATGAAAAAAATCAGCTATTTTTGCCAACAACAAAAATACACAGAATTTTATCACGTTTAATAATCAAACTTAAAAATTTGATGACATTCTTTGTTTAAGATTTTTTCGAGTAAAGGTATCACTTGTCTTCATTTTGATTCATATTTGATGTGCTTTTTATTCTTTGCTCTGTCTTTATTCTTTATTCTTTGCTCTTTATTCTTTTTTAAAATGAAACGTTTCCAACTTCTGCTGTTATTCACAGCGCTTTTTCAGATTTCGAATGCTGATTTGCTTTTCGATATTGTCGATGGCAAATATCGTCCATCGCGTTTTGATCGTCCGGTTTCTATGGTCGATGGCGAGTTTTACACGCGCCTTATCGATAATAAAGCTGTGGTAAAATACAGTTACAAAAATGCGGCTTTTGCTGATACCGTTTTCAGTATTTCGCGCATTAAAAACATTAAACTGAAAGGAATTAGTGGTTACGAGTTCAGTCCTAACGAAAACCGTTTGATCGTATTTAATAATGTAAAGTATCGCTATAGGAGAACTTATACTGCCGATTATTATATTTTTGATATAAAACGTGGCGAACTTGCACCACTTTCTGATAATGGAGCGCAGGAAGTACCACTTTTTTCACCCGATAGTCGTTATATCGCTTTTGCCCGAGACAATAATCTTTTCATCAAAAAACTCGATTTCAATACCGAGTCGGCTGTTACAACCGATGGCCAGCCCGGAAAAATTATTAACGGAACACCCGATTGGGTTTATGAAGAAGAATTTGAACGTACCCGGCATTTTGAATGGAGTCCCGACAGTAAATTACTGGCATATATAAAATTCAATGAAACCGATGTTCCGATGTTTTCTTTTCAGAAATTTGGAGCAGAGAAAAACACAAAAAGCGACATAGAACTTTACCCGACAGACTTTAGCTTTAAATATCCCAAAGCAGGACAGAAAAATTCTAAAGTTTCTGTTTGCGTTTTCGATGATTTCAACAAAACTACCCGCGTAATGAAAGTAAGCGATCCTGATGAGGATTTTTACATTCCGCGTATTCAGTGGACCAATAATATTGAGCAGCTTTTTGTTTACAAACTTAATAGGAATCAGAACCGTCTTGATATTCTTACCGTAAATCCACGCTCAACAGTATCGAAACTTGTTTTACGCATGGACGATAAGCGATATGTAGATTATCAGATTATTGATGATGTGCAGTTTACCGCAGACAACCAATTCTTTTTCATGATGAGCGAACAGGATGGATATCGCCATATTTATCAGTATAAAATAAATGGCTCGCTTGCCCGACAAGTTACAAAAGGCAACTGGGATGTTACCGAGTTTTACGGCTACGATGAAGCAAAAAAACTTGTTTTTTATCAGTCGGCAGAAATTTCGCCTATGCAACGCGATGTATTTTCGATGGATATAAAAGGAAAGAAAACGCGCCTTACCGATGGAAATGGCACTCATAATGCAGTTTTCAACAGTACTTACACCTATTTTTCTGATATTGCAACTTCGCTAACGGTTGCAAGCAATGTTACGTTAAGGAATACAACAGGGAAAGCGGTTCGCGAGCTTGCCAACAATCAAAAACTTGAAGCAGATTTTGCGACTCTCAATCTTCCGCGTAAAGAATTTTTCTCATTCACAACTTCTGAAAACGTAAAACTCAACGGTTGGATGTTGAAACCGGCTAATTTTAATCCGTCTGTAAAATATCCTGTGCTTCTGGTGCAATACAGTGGACCAAACTCGCAGGAAGTTCTTGATAAATGGAGTGTGGGTTGGGAGTTTTATCTAGCCACAAAAGGTTACATAGTTGCTTGTGTTGATGGACGAGGCACCGGAGCGCGCGGAGCAGATTTCAGAAAAGTAACTTATCAGCAAAATGGATTTCTCGAAGCGAAGGATCAGGTTGAGACAGCAAAGTATTTGGGGCGTCAAAATTTTGTTGATAAGGACAGAATTGCAATTTGGGGTTGGAGTTATGGCGGTTCGGTAACTCTTTGGGCAATGAGCACGGGCGAGCAGGTTTTTAAAGCAGGAATTTCTGTAGCACCCGTTACCGATTGGCGTTTATATAATACGGCTTACACCGAACGTTTCATGAATCGTCCTCAGGAAAATTTTCGGGGTTATGAAAATACTTCGGCAATTGCGCAAGCTGATAAATTGAATGGTCGTTTGTTGATTGTTCACGGTACTGCCGATGATAATGTACATTATCAGAATACATTATTATATACTGCAAAACTTGTTGAAGCGGGTAAACAATTTGAAATGCAGATTTATACCGATAAAAATCACAGCATTCTCGGAAAACAAACCCGCAGACATTTATATCAGAGAATGTTTGATTTCTTGGAGATGAATATATGATTTGCGATAAATCCTCCTTAATGTAAAAATTGCAGCAATTTACTATTTTCACTTATTTGAATAAATTTTCATCTTGTGGTTCAGAAAAAATAAATTACTTTTTAACGCTTAAAAATAAATTATCATAATAATATCCTTAAATTATTTCATTATGTCCAAAAACAAGTATCTATTTCCGCTAATCGTAATGGCATCGTTATTTTTCCTTTTCGGATTTATAACCACGATGAACAATTCTACAATCGAATTCCTGAAAAAAGCTTTTAATCTGAACGATGTAATGAAGCAGCTGCCGAATACTTTTTTCTATGGAGCTTATGTACTTTCTGTACCCGTAGGCTTAATGCTCGCGAAAATCGGGTATAAAAATGGAGTATTAGCAGGTTTGGCAATGATTACTATTGGTTTCTTCCTGTGTATTCCGGGTGTTGGAGCAGGTTACTACGGATTCCTCTCCACAGTTTCTATTTTTGCTATTGGAGTGGTAATACTTCAGGTTGCTGCTGCGCCTTATGTTAATGCGCTTGGTCCTTCCGAAACTGCTGCAAGTAGATTGACATTAACAAATGCCCTCAACTCAGTTGCTACAGTAATTGCGCCGATTTTCGTGTCAGTTTTGTTGGTAACACCTGAATTAAATGATGGCGAAGCTCTTGGCAATTCTGAAATTCAGAACATAGTAAAAAATCCGTTTTTAATGATTGGAGTTGTTACTTTGGTAATCTTAGTTATAATGTTTTTCCTTAAACTTCCGGAAATTAAAGATGGTGAAAACGATTCGAAAGAAGCTGCTACACCAAAAAAATACAAATCAAGTGCCTTTAAATATACACATGTTTGGTTAGGTTCATTGGCTATTTTCTTCTATATGGGTATTGAAATTGGTATTCCGAGTTTCTTTGCCGATTTTGCAAACAAAGCAGGCGCCGAAATTACAACTTCAACTACTGATATGTTGAAATTTTACTGGGGAGGTTTAATGGTAGGTCGTATAATCGGTATTTTTGTGTTGCGTAAATTTAAAGCAAGTCAGATACTTACTTTATGTGCACTTGGCGGAGCTTTAATGCTTGGCGCTTCGTTAGTATTGAGTGGAAACCTTGCAATGTGGTTATTCCTTGGAACAGGTTTATTCCATTCTATAATGTGGCCTGTAATTTACAATTTAGCCCTCGAAGATTTAGGTACTCACGCAAAAGTTGCTTCAGGTATTATCGCCACATCGGTTATTGGTGCAGCCATTTTAATGCCAATTATGGGAGCAGTTCAAACTTTAACAGGCACTGTTATCGCTGCTATCAGTTTCCTTTTCATTTATTATATTTATCTGATTTTCTTTGCAGTAAAAGGTTCAAAAAATCAGATAATTTTCCCAAAAATATTTTTAATTTTTGATAGAATATACAAGCCCGAACAGTTTCAGTTCGGGTTTGTTCGATTTATATATGTTAAATAACATGAAATTAACGCGATATCTATTTGTAATTACCATAATATGACATTAAATTTGCATGATTTTTTTTCAAAAAAAAATCCCTCATAATCTCTATTTAAAAACATCAAACTAATTTATTAATCTTCAGTAATTAAATAATGACATCACAAAAACAAAACGGAAATGTAATTGCAATTGTTACCATGATTTTTCTATTTGCAATGATTTCCTTCGTAACAAATCTTGCCGCTCCAATTGGTGTAATCTGGAAAAACCAACCCCAATTTGAAGGCTCGAATTTTCTCGGAATGTTAGGTAATATGATGAATTTCCTTGCATATTTATTTATGGGAATTCCGGCAGGGAAATTACTTACAAAAATCGGATACAAAAAAACTGCTCTTGTGGCAATCGCTGTCGGATTTTTGGGTGTACTCACACAATACCTTTCTGGAGTTCTTTTTGTCAATTCCAGTCTTTTCTCATTGCCGGCTAACTTTTTTGTATATCTGTTGGGCGCATTTATTGCCGGTTTTTCAGTTTGCATGCTTAATACAGTTGTAAATCCAATGCTCAACCTGCTTGGTGGTGGAGGTAACAAAGGTAATCAGCTTATTCAAACAGGTGGAACTTTCAATTCACTTTCGGCTACACTTACGCCAATGTTTGTAGGTGCACTTATCGGAAACGTAACCAAAGAGCGTGTATTGTCAGGTGAAATTACAATGGCAAACATCAATCCTGTTCTTTTTATCGCGATGGCTGTATTTGCCGCTGCATTTTTTATTTTACTTTTTGTTCCCATTGTTAATCCACATAAGATACAAACAGTTGGAGCGAAAGTTGAATTCGAACATAGTCCGTGGAATTTCCGTCACTTTGTATTAGGAGCCATTTCCATTTTTATTTATGTAGGAGTTGAAATTGGCATTCCGGGTACGCTAAATTTCTATTTAGCTGATATTTCTGATAAAGGAGCAGGATTGAATCCTGAAACTGCTGCAGCTATAGCAGGTTTTGTTGCTGGAACATATTGGTTTCTTATGCTGATTGGACGATTTTTAGGAAGTGTTATAGGCGGAAGAGTGTCAAGTAGAACCATGATGATTACTGTGTCAATAGTCGGTATTGTATTAGTTTTGGGTTCAATATTTCTTTCAAAAACAATCACTACTTCTATGCCCGTGTTTACAGGCTCTTCTTTCAGCGCAGTGCAGGTTCCGGTTAGTGCGTTGTTGCTTGTGCTTACCGGTTTATGCACTTCCATTATGTGGGGTGGTATTTTCAATCTTGCTGTTGAAGGTCTCGGGAAATATACTGCTCAGGCTTCCGGTATTTTTATGATGATGGTTGTTGGTGGAGGTATTCTGCCTCTCTTCCAAAATTGGATTGCAGATATCAGTAATTATCAAATGAGCTATTTTGTGATAGTAGCTTGTCTTGCATACTTACTCTATTATGCTGTAATTGGAAGTAAAAATGTAAACAAAGATATTCCTGTAGAATAAAAATTGTTAATTATTTTGCGTTTCGGGTTTCGTGTTGAATAAAACACGAAACACAAAACACGAAACGCGAAACACAAAACACAAAATATATTATGGAAAAACCTTATGTTATAGGTATGGATATGGGTGGAACAAATACCGTTTTCGGTGTGGTTGATGCCCGTGGAAATGTAATCTCGAAAAGCGCGATTAAAACAGGTACTCACTCTGATGTAAATTTGTACATTCAGGATTTGTACGATGAGTTGATAAAACTGATTGAAGCTGCAGGTGGTGTAGAGAAATTCAAAGGCATTGGCATTGGAGCTCCTAACGGTAATTATTATACCGGAAATATTGAATTTGCCCCCAATTTACCATGGAAAGGTATAATTCCTTTTGCAAAATTGATGAGCGAAAAATTTGGAATTCCTGCTGCACTAACCAATGATGCTAATGCTGCCGCCATTGGCGAAATGACATACGGAGCTGCCCGTGGAATGAAAAATTTCATTATGATTACACTTGGCACTGGTGTTGGAAGCGGAATAGTAATTGATGGTAAACTTGTTTACGGACACGATGGTTTTGCAGGCGAACTTGGTCATGTGAATGTTATGCGTAACAATGGACGTCTATGCGGTTGCGGTCGTTCGGGCTGTCTCGAAACTTATGCTTCGGCTACAGGTGTTGCCCGAAGTGCCCGCGAAATACTCGAAACCACTACTAAGGATAGCCTTTTACGGAATATCCCTGCCGAAAGTATTACTTCAAAAGATGTGTACGATGCTGCTATACAGGGCGATGATGTGGCAAAAGAGATTTTTGCTTTCACAGGCAAAATTCTCGGTCAGGCATTTGTTGATTTTGTGGCTTTCAGTGCTCCTGAAGCCATTGTATTGTTCGGCGGACTGGCAAAAGCAGGTAATCTTATTCTCGACCCAATAACGGAAAGCATGGAAGAAAATCTTTTAAAAATTTGGAAAGGAAAAATTAAAATCCTGTTCTCCGAATTGAAAGAAGCAGATGCAGCCATACTTGGTGCAAGCGCTTTAGCGTGGGAATTGTAAGAAAATAATTTTTAGTTCAACTTTTCCAAAGTTCTAAAACTTTGGAAAAGTTAAATCAAAAAACCTAAGTGATTATTAAATCAACTTAGGTTTTTTTGTTCGAATTATCCAAGATTATTTTGCTGGAAGCAATTCTGAATTAGCGAGAAACAGTAATTGGAAAATGGTAACAAAGTGGACATTCCGCAAAACTGAATTTTCTTATTCCTCAAAGCAGAATCTTCGTTTCGCTACGATTGGCACATTCGCACATGGTAACGAAGTGGACATTCCGCTAAACGGAATTGGCACATTGTCTCATTCCGCTAAACTGAATCATCTTTTCATTGCTATTGGCACATAGTTTTTTCGTAAATTAATTCACTATGGGCGCGATTCCTTCCTTTTTATGAAATGCTTTGATGCCATCTTTAGCTTCGTTCAAATCCATCAGAATGGTATCTCCGTCATGAAGCTCGCCTGAAAGAACAATATCAGCCAATTCATCTTCAAGATAACGTTGGATAGCTCTTTTTAGCGGACGTGCGCCAAACTGTACATCGTAACCTTTATCGGCAATAAATTCTTTCGCTTCATCGGTTAGTTCAAGTTTAAAGCCCATGGCTATTACTCTGCTGAATAAACCTTTCAGTTCGAGGTCAATAATTTTTTTGATAGCTTCACGGCTTAGCTGATCAAACATAATAATTTCGTCAACACGATTCAAAAACTCAGGCGCAAAAGTCCGGTTCAACGCTTTCTGAATTACACCTCTGGAGAAATCAGAGTCAATCGGAACTTCGGGACTTGTATTAAATCCTACTCCTTTTCCAAAATCCTTCAGTTGACGCGTTCCCACGTTCGAAGTCATTATTATTATGGTGTTTTTGAAATCAATTCTTCGTCCCAAACTGTCAGTTAACCTGCCTTCATCCATCATTTGTAGCAATAGATTGAAAACATCAGGGTGCGCTTTTTCAATTTCATCGAGCAGAACGATAGAGTAAGGTTTACGACGAACTTTTTCGGTAAGTTGTCCGCCTTCTTCGTAGCCAACATATCCAGGAGGCGCTCCAATCAGGCGTGAAACACTGAATTTTTCCATATATTCGCTCATATCAACACGAATCAATGCATCTGCGCTATCGAACATAAACTCAGCCAAAATTTTAGCCAAATGCGTTTTTCCTACACCTGTAGGGCCAAGAAAAATAAACGAACCGATGGGTTTGCTTGGATCTTTCAAGCCGATACGATTACGTTGAATAGCTTTAACAATTTTGTTAACGGCTTCGTCCTGCCCTATTACTTTACCAGTCAGCGCATCTTTCATCTGGCGAAGCTTCAAACCTTCAGCTTGTGCAATACGTTGAACCGGAATGCCCGACATCATAGCTACAACCTCGGCAACCTGTTCTTCGTCAACAGCACCGTCCTGCAGGACCTGGAAAGCAACATCGACAGCTTCGAAACCATCCGCGCCCACAGCTCCTTCAAAGGCGACAAGCTCTTCCTGATGCGCGGCTACTTCAAGGATTTCGCCGGGATCCTGTTCGTGTTCGGGTCGCTGCTGATGCTCCATTTCGGGCACGCGGCCATGGTCAGCCCCGCCTACCTGCGCTTCCTGGGCGGCCGCATGCCGCTGGCCCGCTATTTTTCGCGCACCACGGCCGCCCGGCTATTCTGGATGGACCTTTTTTTCCTCGCCCTGGGCCTGGGGTCGTTCGCCGGGGTCCGGGCCGCCGGGATCGCCTTTTCCGCGCCCGAACGGAGCGCGTTCTGCCTGTATCTGCTGTTCCTGCTGCTGTTCTTGAATTTCGTCTACCTGCTGGGCCAGCTGGCCACGGTGGTGGCGGGATTCCGCAAGGCCTCTCTCCTCTGGCTCTTGCTGGTCTGGTTCGCCTGCATTTTCCTGCTGCCCGAACTCGGGCGCATCAGCGTCTTCAAGGAATCGCAGCGCCTGGAGCCGGCGGAGAAGGTCAACCTGGAAAAATTCCGCAACCTGATGGCCATCGAGCAAAAGTTCCGCGACTACCTGAAGGTGAATTCCGCCAACAGCCTGGACAGCATCCGCCGCATGCAGAAGGAATTCGCCATGCAGTTCATCAACAGCAGCTTTTTGGTGAACTCCGGCCTGGAAATCCGCTATCTCCGCCAGGTGGAGAAGGTGATCGCCGCCCACGAACGGCGCTCGGTCCTTTTCCCCTCCACCTATTTCCAGTTTCTCAGCGGGGAAATTTCGGGCAAGGGCTACCGCGGCTATCTGCAGTTCATGGGCCATGTCATGAAGATCCGCGCCCGCTTCACGCAGTTCATCATGAGGAAGCGCTACCTGGAAGGCGGGTCCGAGATGGAATCGTTCGTCAAGGGCAGCGAAAACATTTTCCGTGCGCCCAGCCGCCTGCCGGGCTCGTTCGCGCTTGGGCTGGCGGTGACGGGGCTTTACGGCCTGCTCCTGTTCCTGTTGTCGCGGTGGCTTTTGCGCCGCCGCGTCCCGGGCGCATGATCGACATCCGCGGCCTGGCCCTGGCGCGGGACGGGGCGCGCCTCGAACCCATGAGCCTGCAGGTGCGCGGCGGCGAGCTCGTGTTCCTGCTGGAGCGCCAGGGCCTCGGCCCGCTGTATGCCGCGCTGAGCGGCCGCCGGCCGGCCGACGGCGGCGAGGCGCTTTTTTCCGGGGGGCAATCCGCGGCTCCGCCGGCAGTCTTCATCGACCGGGTCGAGGCCGTGGCCGATTATGAAACCGAGGCGAGCCTGGGCGACTGGATCGAATTCCTGTGCACGGCCGGCGGCATCGACCGCGCCGGCGTGTTCAAGACCCTCCTGGTCTGCAACATCCACGAGCGGCAATTGAAGAAAAGGGCGCGCGACCTGGCTGCGGAGGTGTTCCAGCAGGTTTGCTTGGCCCTGTGCCTGGCCGGCGGGGCGCCGAATCTGGTCA
Organism: uncultured Paludibacter sp.; assembly: GCA_964405245.1. Taxonomy (GTDB): domain Bacteria; phylum Bacteroidota; class Bacteroidia; order Bacteroidales; family Paludibacteraceae; genus Paludibacter. Next base: position 621 of record CAYONE010000018.1, on the reverse strand, counting down.
TCCACGACTTCATCCGCGGCGCCGGCAAGGGCTTCGAGATGAAATTCAACAAGCTGATGCTGGGGCAAAAAGCCTTGGGCCGGGCGATCCTCTACCTGGGCAGCGACATTTTTTACGCCTCGCAGGTCGCCGACCGGGTGGGGTTCGTCAAGGACGGCCGGCTGCTGTTCGAGGCCGATGCGGCCGACCTGCAGGAGATGGACCTCAAGGGGCTGTACCTGCAGTTCCTCAATTGAGCTTCTTTTTCCGCTTTTCCGGCCCGGCCACCTTGCGGTACAGCGACGTGCGCGATATTCCCAGGATTCTGGCCGCCGCGGCGTATTTGTAGTCGCACTGGCGCAGCACCTCCCGCATGTGGTTGCGGCTGACCTCCTCCAGGCTCGGCTGCCTGGCGGAGGCGGCCTGGCCCTTGCTGGGGTTGAGGAATTTCAGCGGCAGGTGCTCGGAACGGATCGGGCCGGCATGGCCGGAGGCGGAGATCTTGAAAATGGCGTTCTTGAGCTCGCGCACGTTGCCCGGCCAGTCGTAACGGGCCAGCAGCCGCTGGGCGTCGGGGGCGATGCCGGTGATGGGCCGGGGATTGACGAGGTTGGCGATGGCCAGGAAATGCTCGGCCAGGGG
>CAYONE010000017.1:0-53306 GCA_964405245.1 uncultured Paludibacter sp. | reverse complement strand
ATAAAAACATGAGATAATTAGTTGATTTTCAATTATTTAACTAAATATATAACACGCTATTGTTAAAAAACTTTTCACTTTATTTGTAGTCTTCTTTTAATCAAAATTTGATATTCACACATGGAGAATTTTAAACGTCGCAAATCTTATATTTCAGAAATATAAATTCGTAGGAAATTCTTATTACGTTGAAGGTTTTTCTGTTTTATAATCGATTTAAAAGATAAATCATTTGAATTTTGAGAGAGGAGAATTGTTTTCATTTGAATTTTTAACATCCGGTTCAATGAATAAAACAACTGCGGATTTAATACAGGAAGCTCACATTCGCCCTGATTTTGACTACTATGTACTTGAAAACGGACTTCGAGTTGTATTGTGTCGCGATGTTTTCAAACCGAAAGTTTCTGTTGGTGTAACCTACCACGCGGGTTCTGCATGAAATTAGTAATTTCTCATAATTATGATAAGTATATTAGATATTGGAGGTTCGGGAGTAAAGGCTCTCAAATTGAGCAGTTTTAACGAAGTAAACTATTCCAACTTGATTCATGGAATCACTTATTACAGCAATCCGGATTGGAATAATTTTGTTCATTGGGCTGATCAAAAGAGATTATTCGATAGCAAAGTTATCGGTATTTCATGCGCAGGTTTTATAGAAGCCGACAAGAAAGTTAATCTTTTCAGGGTTGGAGGTTGGCACAATAAGCTTCTGATAGCCGAAATCAAGGAAATTGTTCCAAATGCAAAAGTATTCTTACTCAACGATGCTGAAGCACACTTAATGGCTCATCATGATCTTTTCGAATTACCCCAAATGAGTATTTCGTTAGGGACTTCATTAGGTTTTGCTATTTCCGACAAAAATGGAAAAATTGTCAGAACACTCTCTGACATCAACTTTGATTTAGGTGCAATTAGATTATCAACCAAAGCCACAAATAGTCAATTGTGGTGGGCACTTGGATCAAACGGTTTGGCAGAATTACAAAATTCACTTGGAAAAACCGAAGGTGCCAGACATTATGGATACAGACTGGGTGCTTTTCTTGCCGATATTTGTAGTATTTTTCAGCCGAAATCTGTGGTACTTAGCGGTGGTGTTACCGAAGCCTGGTGGGAAGTTTTTCAGCATACATTACTTTCTGAATTTAAAAACTCTGTACCGGATTGGCTGGGAAAGATTACAATTTATAAATCGCCATTTGGGATTAATGCTGCTTTGGTTGGGATGAAGAATTATATAAAGCTTAAATCGTAGTATGGATATGCAAAATTTTCGTTTTTCCGGCTACGACTGGATAGTTAAGACTGATAAAGAAATGCTTGGTCCGGGACCAAATTATTTTTGTGAGGATACTGTAAACATTCACAATGATGAATTAGAATTACAAGTTAGTGAGATTGGAAGTAAATTATTTTCTGCTGAAGTAATACTTAATGAATCACTTGGATATGGTAAATATGTATTCTATTTATCATCACGGGTAGATTTGTTGTCAGACAATCTTGTTTTAGGATTGTTTACCTGGGATAAAAATGAGAAACCTCATCATAATGAGATTGATATTGAATTTTCACGTTGGGGCAGGCATACACGTGCAAATTCCCAATATGTAGTTCAGCCGTATACTGATAAGGATAAATTACACAGGTTTGATACTAAACTCAACGGAGATTATTCAACTAATATTATTGAATGGAAACCCAAAGAGGTTAATTTCATGAGTATTCACGGACATTTTTTATTTCCTCCTACAAAACAGCACATTATTGATCTATGGAGTTACAAGGGCAATGATGTGCCTAAACCCAAGAATGAACAGATCCATATTAATCTTTGGAAGTACGGTAATAGTGAACTGAAAAAGGAAAATGTAAGTTTAAATTATGTTAGAATTAAGGGATTTGAATTTCAAAAATAGATAAGGATACGGGATAATAATTTTATGTGAAAGGTTGAATAAAAATTCTCAATAAACATAACTTTTTATATATATAAGTTGATGGTTAAACATTTATATGTTACCAATGTAAACTGCAGAAAACTGATTAAGGAAATATTCATGTTTTTAAAATTTAAGTAGCCTTTTTGCAGAATATTTTAGAGTAATTTATATATATTTGTATTCGTTATACCTTTAATGATAAATATCAGATGAAAATACACAAACCTGGAATTTTTCTTGTTCTTTATCTGCTCAGTTTTCAATTTGCATGCTTCGAAGCTCACAGTTCAGTGAAATCAATTGAATCATTAGGAAACATCTGGATTGTTACAATCGATAAATCCGGCTCTATGTTATATGTTGGAAATCCAGCAGTAGTTTCTCGTAGTGTTACTAACAGACTGTCAAACAATAAAATAATTGATTCGATAGATTTTAAAAAAGACAGGTTTTTGTTTTTCTATTCAGGTTTTCGATTTAATTCAATTGTAGGATTGGGTAATCAGCTTAGAAACTCGCCGGGTTTTGAAACATCATTTATACATCATACTGATCAGAATTTATATCAATTCAATGATAAATCAGAACTGATTAATCATACTGGTTTATTATTGAGAACCAACAACTATATTTATAATTTGTCATTTGTTTCACAAATAAGAGTATTTTCGATAAAAAAAGCTATAGATTTTTTAATTCAGAAAAATGAAAATATTAATTTTAAAGATATCATAATTGTTACAATTACTGATGATGGTGAACAGAATGATCAATGGTTAACCGATTACAGAAACTTGAAAATATGGGCTCCTTCTAAAATTGATGAGGTTAAAAAAGCCAATACACGCTACATTTATAATCATTTAAATGGAATTGGCGGTGGAGTTTTGGATGAAATGTTTTCGGACGAACGCAATATTCCTCACTTGTGGATTTATAGTTATCAAACACGGCAGTCAAAAACTTATTGTGATACTGTCAGTATTTTTAATATTGATGTTTCAACTGAAAAACAAATTTCTTTAAAACCAAAAACTAATTTATATCTGAATGATACTGTTTGTGCATTTACTGTTGACAGTATAAAGATTAACAATTCTGTAACAAAACTCGGAAACAGGTTTGAAGATGAATGGACAGGTGGGATTATATCTGAAAATAAATTGAGATTCAACAAAATTCAAATCTTTGGCAGCATGCAAATTGTTTACACCGACAGTATTTACGGCAGGCATTATAAAAAAGTCCGGTTTATTCAACATAGCAAAACCCCGTCAACTATATTAAGCAATACCTTCTTTTACCTGAAAATTATTTTGGGATTTATTTTCATTTCGTTTCTGTTATACTGGCTGATATTATTACCAAATAAAATATTATTCATTGTTTACACAACTAAAGGTTTAAAATACATTGTACGTCGTGGTTACAGACAGCAATGGAAATTGGGTGACATTCCTGTTTTGAGTAAATCCAAAAATAATTCTTATATTTTCAAAAAACATAAAAACATTTCTGTACAAAGATTCCATGATTTGGCATGCGATAATTTTTGCTTCCTGGTTCAATCAAAATATCAAATGTTTAATAACTCAATATCAACCGAGCAGGATATAGAATGTTATTTTAAAACCAACTCTCAAAATTATTCTGGTTTATTGAAATACGTTTACCGAAAGAAAATCATATCAAAAATTAGAAGTTTTAAAGAGAAATGCTCAGATAAATATATACTTTTCAGAAAAACAGCAAAATTATTCGAAAAACTTATATTGCTTTTTGATAAAAAATTTTATTATCAAATTCCTGTCTCGGAAAATAACATTATTCGGTTTATCAGTCCTTTGCTGAAAAACCGGACTTTTATTTTTGAATTAAATACTACCAGTATAATTTTAACAGACCCGGATAAAAACATTAATAATAAGATAAATATTGCTTGTTTAAATACTTATTATTCTCCTGCTAATAAATACAGATCAAATGCTCTGATAAACTACTATTTTGATAATACTGAAAGTAAAATATACTGGAATATCCTGCTGCCTGAATTTGACAGGGATCATAAACGTAGTTTAAGATACATTTATAATATTTATCATTTTTGTCAGAAAGTTAATGGGATAGATCATATAAAAAGTCATATAGACGAAAATATTATTATTTTAAAACAAACAATACGGAAAGAACTGAAATACAGATGCCAATCAAATGTTATGATGATCAGCAATATTGATAGAGTCTCCAATGATAATTTATTTATGATTGAATCTTCCTCAATTCAGGGTTTTGTATATTTAATTCAGGACACAAGTGAGAAAAAATATCAGCTACTTTACTCTCCTTTTATAAATGGATTGGAAAAAGAGTTGTATATAAACGTCCAGAAAACACCAAATGCTCATCTGTACCTCACGTTTTCCAAACTGAAGTACTTACATTTTATTGACAATCTAAGAAAAATAAAATTATCAGAGAGTATTTTTAAATTTAATAATGCAAGTTCCGAAAAATTATCTGTGAAATCAGATAATAACGAAATACGAATTACTTTCAGCAACATAACCACTAAAATTTAAATTTTATGGAATTCTATTTGCCTATTACCGTGAATAAACGCAGATTGCACATGTGTAAACTTGTATGTGAGACAAACAATACTCCACCTGAACCGGTTTTCAGTTTTCTGATAAACTCAAAGGTAAACGATATTAATTTTATTTCAATTGATAGTAATAAACCGGAGTTAATCTCTAGTGGCGGTTTTGGCAAGAACGTTGATTTGCGAAAATTTGATACAAAAATAACTAAGGAAAATGGTTTTTATGTTTTGGATTTTTTAGAGAAAACAAAAAATAATTCATCCGAAAAGAAAATTGATGATCTGGTTATTAGCGGTTATTTTAATCATAACCAAAATTTCTTTAGACTGGATAAGGATGTTTCAATTCCAAGAAATGAGCCTGCTATAACAGTAGTAATCAGGTATAAACATACTGATTCTAAAACTTATTCCTATGCTGTCAAATTCCATTTGTGCAGCGAAGATAATTTAGTGGATGCAGCCATAGATTTTGGCTCTGAAGCTTCGCAGGTTTTTCCTAAAGACGACCAAAACAATTTAAAACTAATTTCTGAATTTAAAAAATTCTACAAAAATTACAACGAAAGTTCTGACTTTTGGCAGGGAAAACCAGAAGACAGGCTTTTTAAGTCCATATTTTTCTTACATAAATCACCGGGAAATACTACATTTAACGAAATGCCTAATGCCAACAATGGCAATACGTTTGTTCAGTGTTTATTGCCGAAGGATACAGTCTCAACCACTTACAATGATCTCATTACCTTACCCAATCTTAAATTAGTGGAACTGTTACCTGCAAATACATGGACAGACACTATTACCGGCAATCATCCTTTCACAAGCACTCAAATTACAATACCACTCTCACATAATGTAGTTTTTCCGGGCATACTTCGGATAATTCTGAACAACTTTATGTATAGTATTTTAGAAAGTAAAAAGCCAGCGAATGTTGATTCAACCAAATACCTGCGCATTTATATGTTAATGCCTAATGTGTATTATCAGGAAAAAGTTTATCAGATTATTGAAAATTTATATCGTGATTTTGAAAAAATTATTATAAACAAAGAATATTCGACTTTTAAGGGACTTGAAGTGTTGGTCATTTCCGAAAGTGATGCAGCATTTCTGGGAGCGAGAAGAACATATGATAATAATTTAAAGAATAAAGCCGGTGGTCATTTTTTAATTATTGATGCAGGGAAAGGAACAACAGATTTTTCAATTCTTAAGCAATATAATGTGTTTTCAAAATACGACAGTATATATAGAACCGGGATTCCTGCAAGCGGTCATGTGTTGACTTACGCTTTTCACGAAGCTTTACGCGATTTTCTGAATACTAAAAACATATCTTTAACCGATAAGTTGGGAAAAGCTGACAGATCGACTTTGCTTAGGTTTATGGAAAATTTAGAGCAATTTAAAAAATCGTATTCATCACTAACTGTTGATTTCGAAATTGATACAACAAAAGATAGGTTAGACAGTCTTGATGACATAAACACTTTCTTGACAGAAAAATTATTAAAAGAGAATAAAAACATACCCGGTATTCAAAATAAAATTTTTGCAAAAATCAGGGTACTCGTTGGGGAAATTGAGGAATCAATAAAAGGTGCTGTAGTCTCAGATTTTGTGCAGGTAGTGCTTACCGGTCGGGGATATTTATTCGAACCGTTCAGGAATGCAACAATAGAAATGCTAAAGAATAATAATTTTATCAATGATAAAAGTCAAATTGTTACTTATGATGGAGATTACGCGAAAACTATTTGTATGCAAGGCGCTTTTTCAGCCAACGAAGAAGTACAAATAAATCTGAATTCAGAATTGATTGGCCGTCCGGTTATTTCGAAACAACCTGTTAAAACTTTGGAATTTATTTCCTTTTTTGTAAAATGGATAAAAGTGATAAGTAAAAAGTTAAATGAAACCAGTTTGGATAGTGAATTCTTTTACAAAGGCATACAGGGAATAAAATTTAAAAATATAAATATTAAAATCGGAGCCAGGAGTATAAATGTATCAAATCCAAGTAATGAAGAAAAACGACTGTATTTTACCGGCAATGGTTTTATTATTCAGTCAAAATTTGATTCCAATAAATTGAATGAAAATTATACATTGCCCCCTCAACTTAACGAATTGGTTTTAGAAACCTTATTTCCTTATTTCCCGCAAAGTATCGAAGTGGCAAAAAATATTGAAACTGAACATTTGCAAAGCCTTAATAAAGCTAAATCAAAAGCAGCACCTCAAACTACCAATGCAAATGATACTTCCCAAACACAGAATGTATCTTCCGTAAACATAAACCAAACATCTACAACAACACCAGATTAACAATAAGATATGGAAAAATCTAAAAAAACAAAAACAGAAATACATACAAATCAATCGACTGAAGATAATTCTGAAACTTCTTCGCCGAATGAATGGAGTAAAAAAAAGAACAATATTTTCATTGGTATTCGTTCAAAATTTAAGAATTTATCCACTGTTAAACTGTTTTACCGGATTACTTTAGCTTTAGCAGTTTTTTCTGTCATCTTTATTTTTCTATCCCTCTTGTTGCCTCAGCAAAAAAGGGAATTTTCAGGTGAGCGGATTCTGAGTTTTGAGAAAGCTATTTCTGAATTTGAAACCCGTGCAGGTTTGGAACAATTCTGGTTTAAAGAAGAATTTCGTTTGCCTGACAGTGTGTTATATGTTAATACAAACGACAGTACTTTGCATTTTTCAAGTCAGACCACAGACCTTATATTCAGATATAAATCAGATAATTCCCGAAAAAGTATAAAATATGTATTACCTGAGGATTCTGCCAAATTTGATAACTTTTTTAATAATCAACTTAATATACAGGATGTTGATTCTATAAGTAAATTAGCTGCAAATATCAATGCTGATGGTACGTATATAAATGTAATCAAATTGAGAACCGGACTTAAAAAACGTGATATCTTACTTTCGCTTATTTATGCTACAATTGCCGGAAATAACGAAGGGCATTTAGCTGTTTCTTTAAAGGATAAAAAGCTAAACAGGGTAAAAAAACTGTATTGCGATAGAATTGACAAACCTTTGTTTATTGAAAAAATGAATGAGGTGAATGCAAGAGATTTACTTTCAACCAAAAGCAAATTTGCCATATCGGGTTTATATACAACAAACACAGAGTTGCCTTCCGGCCACGATAGTATTTCTGATTCTGTAATTTCTGTTTTAAATGCTTTTTTTTATTCTGACAGTGTGATTGTTAGGGGAGTTAATCTGGATTTAAATTTTATTTACTACGATTTTATAAATGAAAAGCTACATATTGGTAATCAAACCTACAGCAAAAATCAAATATCTTCCCCTACTCTCAGAAATTATGTTGACCAGATAAAAAATACACCGAATCATATTTTTTATATCGATAACGACAGCAACATTATTTCATTTACTGATAATCAAACTATTAAAGATGATAAATTTTGGTGGGGTACACTGGATGGAGATGTGATAAAATCCGGTGAATTTGAAGGGAACAATATTTTTAATTTATATGGGCTAATCAGAACATGGGGTGGTAAAATTTTTCCATTGTATCTTGCTTTGATTTTTGTATTTGTGTTTATTTTATTTTCTGCTTTCAATTTAGCTTTTAAATCAAATGGACTAGCAAATAGTTTGCTTGAAATTCCAAATCACGAAAATAATACAACCGAAGAAGAAGCAGAAGAAGAGAAAAAGATAAATGAAATTATTGACACTATTCAAGATGAACAGCAAAAAAAGGCTATTTCAGAATATATAAAAAAACTAAGTGATTTCCGAAAATCATTTTCAGATATTAATAAAATAAGTAATAGTGGATATCTGGTTGAGAATATATTAAAATGTTTTGATAATAATTTTAATGTTTCAAGCGAAACTAATTTTAAGGAATTAATTGAAAATGAAAAGAATGCAGCAGTTAATGCAAAACTAAGTGAAATATTTAAATCTAAAAAAAATGGAACAAACTTAGAATCTGAAATAAAAAAAATAATTCAATTTTATGACGATTTGATGAATATAAGAGATGAAAATAAATTGTTGGATTTTTTAGAAAAAATACATAAAGAAAATAATGTTTTCCCTCGTATCAAATCCATTAAAACAGAAGTAAAAGAATTAAGAAACAACAATGATAAAAACGAAATTATAAAAAAAATACTTGAAATTGTTGATAATTATAATAAAAATAATTTGTCAGTATTCTATTCAGAAATAATAAATCAATCAATTGAATATTTAAATTGTAAAAATTTACTGTCTGAAAATATTAACGGATATGTTTCTTTTAATACTTACTTAAATAATAAGATTAATGAGTTTAACAATAAGAATAATCCAACAATTATTGATTATGTTGATTTTGCATTATTGTTTAAAATAGGAAAAAATGATAAAGATACGATAGTAAAAGAATATAAAGAAACAAATGAATTAACTACAAATTTGAGTAATAAACTTTTAAGTATTAATTTAATTAATAATAATCCTCCTGGATTTTGGGATAGAAATAAATTGTGTACATTATCCATTGAAAATGTATATAAACTAATGAAAATATGGGGAATTGAATCACCGTTGTTTGATGTTTGGGATGCAACCAAACAAAGAATTGATAGAGATTTTAGCCAGTATTTTTTATTGTACACCCTTTATTCAGAAGCAATTAATGGAAAAAAAGACATCAATCAATTTAAAACCGCAATAGAAACAATTATAATAGAAAACTCGATTAAACAACAACTACTGGAAGAAAATTTCAATAATAATTTGAATGTTCTTTTCGAAAAAATACGCAAATACGAATTAAGTGAAGTGTTTGTGGAAAAAATGTGGAGCACATTTGTTGAAGATTTCAGGAAAAATGAGTTAGATTCTGATGATAAGGCATGGTTTTATACACATCTTTATAATATCACCTACCATACAGTTGATTATGTCGATTATTTCAAAAATCAAAAAAAATTGATTTACTATCCAAATCTAATGCTTTTGCAAAATAATTTTGCTTTTGACCAAATTAAATTTTTAGATTTTCAGGAGAACCATGTAGATAAATCAACTAAATATACAAATTGCGTTTATACTTGGATTAAAGAATTAAATATCGAACATTTAAAAGTTTTAATTCAGAAATATAAAATAAAACCATAAAAATACAGGTATGACATTAAGTTCATTCGTACTTTCGGGGGTAATAATTCTTGTATTCTTATTTTTACTGATGTTGGCGAAAAGAAGTAAAAGTATTTATGAGAAGCCATTCAGTAAACTGAATTATTATTACTTATTTGCATTTATAATTTTAGGTGTTTTAGCCGGTTTAACAGTAAACAAATACATGTTTCCCGAAGATAAATCGGTTTTTTCGAATGCTGATTACCACATTTTCGAACATCGGGGGTTTTCATTCGACAGTCTGCAATATCTCGCAAGAGAAGATTTCCCCGACGAGGCATTATGGGATGGAAAAACCGGAACAATCGCATTATACCATGACAGCATAGTAGTACAAAATTATTTCGAACCTTTTTTTATTGAAGAAGTAATTGATAAGAAATCATTTTTTGGACTTTGCGATTGTTCAAAACGTCATTTTCATTTTGTAAACAATATTATTTCGGATAATATTTCGGATGGATTTACTCTTACTGAAGGTGCAGATACACTTTATTCATTAACTATTGTGTCCGAAGAAAAGGATAAATTTCTTTACATATCTAAAGCTGACGGTTGTAAACCCGATACAAGTGCATTCAAAAAAAGAATTAACAAGGGTATTCCATTGAATGAGATTATTACCCGTTCGCAAAAATTTAACTATAGCACACGTTTAAGGCAATTATTCGAAGGAAGTTTACTTGTTAGAGAATATATCAGCATTGACAATAATTTGGGTAGAGAAAAATCCGGAAAAAACACCAGTGAGCTGAAATTTTCACCCGGGCGACAATTTTTTTCTGAGACAGGATTACAGTTTAACGGACGACCTGTTAATGTAAATCCTTCTAATCGATTTGTAGTGCCTGTTAATAAGGTTGCAATGTTTTATTCGGGCATAGGGAAAACCCAAACTGATTTGTATAAATTAATACCCGAAGAAAAAGGCAAGCTAAGGTTAAATTATGTATTGCCAAAAATGTACAACCTCAGAGAAAGTGACGGAAAACTGTTTGTTACTTCATCGGTTCAAAATGCTGTTGAATCGAAAAATAAGGGTGGTTATTTATTTAATATTTTCGAGAACGAAAACAATTACAACCACATAAACGGACAAATTAAATATTTCATAGGAACTTCGCGGGATTCAATGTTTTTCGAAACTATGGACTATAATGCAAAAGACCCCGCAAATAAAAAGATTAACTCTGCCGATAATGAATTCTCTTTACAGTCGCGAATGGTTGGGAATTCCAACCTTTACTGGAATTTTAATTTTAAGGATTTACGCCAAACGAACTCTCTTCAATGGCATCATTTTATGATATTTATTTTTGCTTTTATTATTCTGATTTCTTTGAGGATATTCATTGATGATAAATACTACCTTGAGTCAGTTTCATTTATTGAACTTGCAGTATATGTTGTACTTTTATGTTTTTCGATAGTTCGGCTTATCTTAGGCTGGCGTATGAGTACATTTGTGCCCATTGAGGATATTGCTCCTGCAGTATTTGCAAAAATGCGCGATGGTTACGACGTGTGGCTTTTGACTTGTACTACGCTGTTGGCTCCGATAGTTTTTATCGTTCTGTCGTTACTTAAAAATAAATTTTCTTTCAAATATGTTTCCCAATTTCCTCATAAGGTTAAGATTTGCTTTGAAAGTTCATTTTTTAAAAAATTGAATGTATTTTGGAAAATTATTATTTCCTTTTTATTGTTGTTGGTTTTATTTTTCTTCCTCGCAAAAATTGAACCTCTGAAAAGATTATTCAATATTCCATTTCCTGTTGTTGCATATCTTTTAGTAGATTTGTGGTTAGTTTCTTACCAAAAAAATACTGATTCGGCTACAAATCAAATTAAATTATTCCGATTCTTAATTTGGTTTTGTGCATTTGTTTATTTCTTTTTTCAGGATGCAGGGTTTTCCATTATTTTTCTTCTGTTCACTATCATACATTATGGAATTTTTTCGAGGCTTTTGTTAAATAGCTATTATGATAATAAATTAATTAATAATAAATTCTTTTCAATTATATTCCTCTCAATTTTGTTTTTTCTTTTTTTAAAATACGAGGGAGATATTATGATTTTTGTTTTAAATAATTTCTTGTACATTTTAATTATTACAGCGGTTTTATTCTCTATTGTATTTGTTTACTTAAGAAAAAAGAATGTTATAAATAAATTGATTTTTGGAATTTCCATTCTCATCTTTTCATTTGTTACAATCGTATGTGTATTGGATGTTTTGAACTTAAATAATGCTATTTCCGACTTAATAAACGAAAAAGTTCACATGAAATACCGTGCTGAGGTTCAGAAACTTGATAAAAATGAAACGATTGATGATTTGATAATTAAAAGTGGTTTTCAGTCGGAGGATGTTAATTACATTTTACGTTCTGCACATAATCAGTGGTTTATCAATCAATATAACAACGAAAAGCTTTCACATACTAAATATTTTAATATTCAACCTCATTTTAATCAGGGAAGCAGTTATACCACACAAACTACCGATTTGGTGCTGGTTCGCTATGTTATAGCCGAGCATGGCAATAGAGTCATCGTCTTTTTGATTGGTTCGTTGTTGTTGCTGTTAATTATTTATAGTTATGAAGCAAAAATTTACGATTATGGCAATAAAACAAATTTCACTATACTCGGTATTTTTACTTTATTATTTGCAATAGCTCTTTTTGTGTTTTTATCAGCTACTAACCGCATCGTTTTTTTTGGGCAGGATTTCCCATTTTTGAGTATTACAAGCAAAATTGCAGTTTTATTTCCTCTTACTCTATTTATTGTTGCAGTAACCAAAATGATGATTGATAAGGAAGACAATTCTCAGGAAGATAATTATCATTCAACAAAAAATAAAATCTGGATACCTGTTATACTGATTTCTTTATCATTAATAATTGTGTATGGTATTCCTGTGCAGGGAAGAAGTCAAAATGAAAATCAATTCGATGTATCGAAAATAATTAATACTACTAAAGAAAAGATTGAGCCGATAAACAGGGAATTTCAAAAATTTCAACTTTCAAGAGGGCATAAATCAAGTGTTACTGCTGATTCAGCCTGGAATGAATATACTTTTTTTTTAAAAAACGATCCTGGTTCGGCATTATTTAAAGCATTGAATGACAGTACCGGTACTAAGCATTATTTCTTTAGCTTGTTGAAGAATTTTAATTATAAATCGTATAATAAAACGGATCCGAATCAGATGATTCATTTACGCAAACGAGGTAATCATTATTTCTTTGCTGTGAACAGGAAACACTATTTTATACCATCGGTAATGCAAAAAGATATTGATTGGTCAGGTGAATTACTGGCTGCAAAAACCGATCGATATTTTGGTTTTTCAGAAATGTCCTATTCAAATTCTTCTCAAAGATTAGCAAATACCCCTGATTACGAAATAAACATTATTCCGGTTAAGTACAATAACAAAATCAGTAATATTAAAATATCAAGATTAGACAGCTCGTGGATAAGCGAAAAAGAACCCTTATTGCTGATATCGTCAATGCAGGCTACAGCAAGCAAACAATTCTACCATATAGAATCAGATTCAGTGTCAATAAGAGGTTCCTCCAATAGCAATCAAATTGCTACCCGTATTTTAAAAAATGACATTGTGTTGTTGAATTATCTTGATGATAAACGCAATGAAATCAGTGTAATAAAATGGAAATATGGTCAGGATGATGAACACTTTTTAGCAAAAAACACATGGTTGAATGGTAAACAACAGTTGTTTTATCCCCTGGGAAAAGAATCGATGTGGAGTTATCATTTTGCAAATCTGGTACGCGACAGTTATGGTAAAAGTACACAATATAAAGATACCACTATAAGAGTTTCTATCGATTATGATTTGCATAAAAACATATACAGAATTATCGAACAGGATAACTTGAATAAATATAATCTGGATACAGGTACGATAAATATACTGATGAGGTTCAAATATCTTACATTTAATGAGCAGACCAATAACAATAATCGGATTTATTTCGATCAGAACCGGAATAAGTTAATTCAGACTATTTCCGGTAATCAACATTTAAACTTCGCCGTCAGCAGAATTAATGATTTGATAAGAAAAAGATATATTAAGCATACAGCTCAATATGCACTTTCAAAATCAATCGATGATGTGCTTGAGCTGAAATATGACTTCTCTGCTGTAGCTATTGACGGAAACGGCAGAATAAGACTTTTACTTGATTACAGTAAAAACAGAAAGGTTGATCCGAATAATTTCAGGTATTTGAACAGATTATTAAGCAATCTGTACAAAGAAAGTGAAATTGCCGATGAACGGGAAATTTTAGGCAATAAAGCCCTGCAACTGATAATTCCAGGACCGGGTTCTTCGTTTAAACCTATTGCATATACGGCTATAACAAGTCAGGAAAATATAAACTGGCTTTCGTTAAATGTTACAAATCAAAACTTGCATTTTGCCAAATATCCTGATCCAAATGATAAAAAAAGAACCGAAAAGGTTTTTTATTACGGAGGTGTTGACTTTAACGCGCAAAAAGAGTGGCCCTGGACTTTAGAATATCAAAGTTCAGGAATGAGCGGTAACGATTATTTAACTTATTCCAATAACTTGTATCATTCAGTAATGATTATGCTTGGGAATCAACGTTATGGACAGTTGACTGATATTTTTAAATCAGCTGGAACCGGTGCTTTTAACTTCCCTGTCTTTGTGTATAATGGCAGTTCCTATACATTCGACCCTCATAAATGGTACAGGAATGGCAATATGCAGGCACATCAGGGTATTCTTAGCCAGGGACTTTTTAATAATTTCAATTTAAATCAGACTATGGTTCAGTCATCAAATTTGTATTCAAATTTCTTTGGCTCTCAACCACATTTAGATTCTTTATTCAGGAGTAGAACTGATAATTGGAGTTATCCTGAAACAGGCTCGCAAAATGTTGCAGACAAGAATTTGCATCCTGTTGTCCGGAATGGATTGATTCAAATGACCTTGGGTTCATCGCCTCTTCAGTTGACACCCTTGCAAATGGCAACAATGGGTATGCGTTTGGCTACATTAAACAAAGCAAAGAACATTACAACACTTGAGGATAACGCAGAAAAAGTGCATGAATATGAATTTTTTTCAACTCCGGGATGGGATAGCACTGCCTATTTTGACTTTTACAAAAGACAGGTATTAACTCAGTTAAAAAGAGTAACAACTATTGGTACTGCAAGAGCTTTAGGCTCATCTCCTGATTTCAGCAGAGCAACCCGTAATTATCATGTTTACGTTAAAACAGGAACACTAAATATGAATGAAGACAGCGATGAAAGAGTGAAACATTTGCTGGTCATTATAAGTAACGTTGCTCTTGAAAATGTTTCAACAATAAATGAATTGAAATCTGTAAAATACTACTCGTTATTTTTGTCCTATTACGGTTTTAATATCAGGGAAGAAAATTTCAGTACCAACAGATATGGAAACATTATTGCTGAAGTGATTAACTCAGAGTTATTTCAAAAATATATGAGTTCAGTAAGCCCATAATTAAGTTTTATAAAGCTGATTTGATTTTATATCAGCATTATGTGAGTAAAAAAAGTAAATTACTATCAATAGCTATTCAATAGACATGAAAAACAAATTTCCGATAATATTTTTTCTTTTCATTATTTTAGTGGCTTTTATAGTTTTGGTTTTGAAAAAACCAAAACAAACTGCTTCGATTAGACAACAGTTTGAACAAAGTAATTCTACTGATACTTTAATTAATGATTCCAGACATGTTGGATTTGTCAATTTAGATAAATTTTTGAAATTGGCTTTAAAAAACCGTATCATGTTTGATTCATCCTGTTTTGATATCAGGGGAGATTCAATAAAAATCATCGTTAGATCTCCAAATATGTTTTATGGCAATAATAACGGAGATTGGTGGTTGAATAAATTTAAAGATTTACCTGTAAATATATATCCTGATTTTTCTTTCAGCGCAAAAGTTATGGAAATTAAAAATGAGCGGTATCTCTATATCCCCTATCAAATGTTATTTTGTCTGATTGAATGCACAGGGGATAATAATCAACCAATTGTTTCCGGCAGTTCTGCATCACAGGATAGTCAGGGAAACAACATTACCATTCAGCCGGATCAGAACTTTAATCAGTTACAGGGGATTGAAAACCTGGTACAAACAAACGACAAGGTACACAAACATGTTTCTGATTTATTAAGCTTAAGTGGAGAAAGATCCGGTTCCAGCTATAAACAAATCAAATTTTTATGGAAATATGTTTATGATAATTGGATTTATGTCCACGATCCTGCTGTAGCAACTGATACCTGGAGAACTGCAGCACAAACAATTGATACTTACTATTCAACTACTAATAAAAAATATACGGGAGATTGTGATGATTTTGCGATCCTCATGGCATCAATTGCTCTTGAAATTGGTTTGAAATCACGAGTGGTATGTGCTGTGAACAATGAAGGTGGGCACGCTTTTTCTGAATTTTTTGTTCCATCGAACCAGATAAATGATTTAAAGAAAGATATTAAAAGTACCATTAATTATGTAAATGGCGATAACGGCATCTGGGTAAATATGGATTGGGGATCTAAGGAAATAGGAGGTCCGTATTTTGAAGGCAGGCGTATTAACATGATTAATTGAAGCTTGATAATTTCTTCATGATAAAGTATATACATTTTCAGAAAAACTTATTTTGATTATTCTTTCAATCTTAAACTATTCCGAATGAAGTTTTTTTTAATAATACTTTTTGCTTTATTGTTTATCATCACCGGAGCTCAATTTGTACTGGTTTTAAAAGATATTTATTTTTTCTTCAATCAATATTGGTATGCTTTGGCCGGTTTGGGTGCTTATTTGGCTTATTTAGTATTCACGAAAAGAAAAAATCTTCGTTATTGGCAAACATTTACACATGAGTTAGCCCACAAATTAGTAGGACTTTTATTTTTTAAAAAAATTTCCAGTTTCACCGTATCAAGCCAAAACGGTGGTGAAATTGAATACTATGGTAAACGAAATATTTTTATAACTTTAGCTCCGTATTATTTTCCTTGCTATTCACTTTTTTTAATTCTGATTAATCAGTTTGTTATCGAACAAAGCAGTTGGATTTTTGAAATGCTTACAGCTTTTACATTTATATTTTACTTACATTCTGTTTTAGTCGACACAAAACCTTATCAGCCTGATATTAAGCGTTATGGGTATTTGCTTAGTTATTTATTTATAGCAACATTTAATTTTTTTTTCTTGGGTATAATAATATTAAGTTATAGATTTCCGTTGTTAAAGTCATTTGAATTCTATGCTAAAAATATAACTGATATTGTGAATTCTGTTATACAAAAAGTTGTGTAATTGTTATTTCATTTGAATTTCATTTTTTCAGTAAATTAACCCTGCGTATGAATTTTCAGTATTGGTTTTTATTTTAATTAAATACCTATAATTCAATAATTTGTTATTTTATTTTGCTTTATATTTTTTCTTTAGTTTTAATTGAATAATCATTTTATACTCCCGATTCTCTTATGAGTACAATCGACCCCAGCGTTTCCATAGCCGTATTTTTTGATGGCGGATATGTAGCAAAAGTAAACCAGGCTATTGAAGAGCAATTTAACGTTCGGATTAATTTCCGGAAACTGTTCGAATTTCTGAAAAAGAAAATAGCAGCTGTATATCAAATCGATTTCGACGATTGCCACATTGTGGAAGCTCACTATTTCAGAGGCAGATTCAGAGCCGACGATGCAGATGCGAATGATTTGTTGTATTCCGAAAGACGTTTTGAAGATACACTGATTGAGAACGATGTTATCTTTCATTACAAACATTTGCGCTCTGTCGAAGGCAAAGAGTATCAGGTGATTGAAAAAGGAATCGATGTGTGGTTTGCATTGGAAGCATACGAGCAGGCGTTGTACCGTAAATTTGATGTGGTGGTGCTTATGACAGGCGATGCCGACCACGAAATGCTGGTAAAAAAACTCAAAGCCATAAAAACCCGTGTGGTTTTACTAACATGGGACACCGGAGTAAAATCAAGCACAGCGAAGTTACTCAGGGAAGAAGCCTGTAAACATTTTGAGATAAGTGAATTGAATAAAAAGGATGCCGGAGTATTACATCAAATATGTAATACCTTAATACAACAATAGCCAACCAACTCTTTTAAATCTGAAAATAAATTCTGACTAAAAAACTTGTAAATCATGACCAAAAAAAACACTAAGAAGTTCATTGCAATTATAAAAAAGTTTGCCGCATGGGCTGAAGAGCCCTTTTTTAATACGAAAAGTAAAACCAAAAAGTTTATTTTTTTAGTGAACAGTTTGGTTAATTGGGCTGTAGAAACCGATAAAGATGTTCCTGTACAGGAAATTTCCGATGGCTATCACACTTTTAACGAATTATACGAATTCAGGAAACATTACAATGCAGCCTTGTTTAACGAATGGTTCAAACAGGGAATTTATCAGGTTCATAAATCAAAAAGACATCCCGATGGCGAACTGTGTTTTGGTGGCGGTTGGTTTATTGTTGTGGCAATACTTCCAACAGGTCAGATTTCCAATCATTATAAAATGGAAGACTGGGATTTATTCTGTATTGAAGAAACCGTAGTCCCCAAAGTGGAGTACGATAATCATACGCCCGCCGATGTTCTGCTACGTCTGTCATCGCTATACAAACAATAATAAAACTCAGAGCTTATTATGGACGATTATTACAGCTATCATGTTTTTCTTTTCCCTTTTAAATGGTACGATACCGGCAATCCACGAAATGAGTTGCTCGACAGGGAAAGTCTTAAAACGCTTAAATGTCAGCGTTTTACCAATTGGGTGCGTTCTAATCCGGTTACACCGCAACAGGCAGAAGAACTTTACAATGAGAAAAATTATTATTATCAGTTTGTACACGAAGCATTGTACGATGAACAGCCGGGAAACGATGATCCGGTAATGCAACACTATGAACATAAGTGCGCCGAATGGGAAAATGTAAATTATCATATCGAACTTGGTAACGGAAAGATTTATACACTGACTGTTGATGCCATAAATCTGAACTTTTATTCTACGGGTGTAGGGACACTGTCTTTTTTTCTGAAAAATCAAAAAGAGAATCAAAAAGAGAAAGAAGATATTTTGTTCATTAACCAGTATGGGCGAAGAATTATGCCTCCGTTTTATGCGGATATTCAATACAGGTCAGAAACAGCTAAATCATTGTCCATAACCGGAATCAGCAATAAAGACCAACTGTATCGCGAGGATTTTTACAATTATACACCCAAAGATGTATGGAAACCGGCAGGATTTATTACACAGCTAATAAGCGATTTCAACCCCAAACTTGAGATTAAACCCATTATTGACGACCGCATGTTTGTACTTTGCTGGTATGGCAATGAGGAACTGGGTAATAATATTCAAAAAAATGTCAATATAATTTATAATGATGAATTCTGGTACAAATGCTTTTTTGTGGATGGAAAAAATGCAACCTGTCAGAATGATGGTATGAGAAAAATTCTAATGAAAGAACACAGCTACTTACGATGGCAAAAAGAAAAAACCATTTATGGCATAACCGGACATTCATTTCTGATGATTACTGACAGAAGTGGCTTTGCGCTTAATGTTTTAAGAGTACACATACGAACAGTTTATTCCCGTATGATTGAGCTATGCCTGATGCAACGGGCATCCATGCTGCGTTTTTCGGAGGAAGTTTGCAGGCTGAGCAAACTCCGTAACTCGAGAAAAAATCCGGTGGTTGAAGAAATAAGCGACCTTAACCGTGAATATATACGGTTCGTTAACCAGATATATTTTCGCGAAGTTAGCTCACAGGATCAGGGAATTGAATTGTACGATAAAATTCTTAAATCAATGCGACTTCCGGAGCATATCAAGGATTTGGATCACGAAATAGGGGAATTGCATCAGTATGCTTCGCTTATTGAAGACCGTAATCGCAGTTCCGAAGCACGCACACTGAACTGGATAGCTACAATTTTCCTTCCGGCATCGTTTGTGGCAGGGGTATTTGGTATGAATTTGAGTGAAAATGCATTTATTCCAAATTGGTTAACAGCAGGAATTTTAATTGTAATGTCGAGTTTAATTGCTATTGGGGTTATCAAGTGGGTCGGACGAAGAAGAAAAAGATAAATTGATTCAATTAAAAAAATATACTCATCTTAAATCAAAAAAAAACATGGAAGAAAAAACGCAAAAAAAACTCGTATGGATTGCTGCAATCATTGCAGTTTTGTGGATTGGTTCAGGTGTTGTTTCCTTTTTTCTCGAAATGGACAACATTTATCTTATTCTTACCCACCTGTCGTTTCTGGTTATTGTTACCTACATATTTGTATTACTGCTAATTACTCATAAGAGTAAACATGCCAAAGAAATGCTTGAACTCGAAATAGCTCAGAAATTATGGGAAGAAATGTTGAGAAGCCAGAGAAACCAAATTACAAGTGCTCCCAAAAAAGATGAACCCTTTAAACGTATCTTTGAAGTGGTAAAAAATCTGCGCCGAAAAGATGGTGATGTCATTGATAATGATTTATTGAAGGCAATAGAGACCATTGAGCTAACAATTGATAAACTTGTAAATGCCGAAAATAAACTGAAAGATATTGAAACTACACAAAACCAATAAGTTATGTATAAACTTGAATTTACACTGAAACAACACACGCCCCTAATCCACTTCCAGCACGACCAGGACGGGGCGACACTGCGCGCAAGCGAAGTAAAACCGAAGTTGGATAGGTTTCTGATAGAGAAACTGCAACTGACCCAAATTGTACATAAAGCCGGCAAAGATATTGAAGTTCCAAAACCGGAATATAAATCTTGGTTTAATAGTGAAGAGCATTTGAGTTTGGATTATAAAATGAGAATTCAAGATTCTACAAACACAAATTTTTATTTGCCGTTAGCATTGAATCCTAATACGAATAATTATCCAAACAGATGCGAAAACTTGAAGAATTATATATATGACAGACTCAACATCAGTGCTGAAATTCTAGCTCCAAGTTCCTATTTTGCAAACTCTGACAAGATTAAATTTAGACAAGGTGATGTTGATCAAATTCAGACAAAGTTAAATGATTTGCGATTTGCTCTAAAATCAGTTAATCCAATTAAAACTACTATTTATTGTTTTGTTCAGGATTTATTGAATAAAATTGAATCTGAAATCAAAGTTTTCTTCCTTTTATATAACTTTGGGGCACGACAAAGTAAAGGTTTTGGCTGCTTTACGGTAGAACAAATCGATAGTAATACTGTGGTTTTTAATGAAAAAGAACTAACCAGTTGTTTTTCTTCAGTTTACAAATTGAATACTCCTGTTCACGATTTGATACAGATAACAAAAAAAATAGCGCAAACTTATAAATTAATACGTTCCGGTCAGGGACAAAGAGAACCGGGTGGGTACAAAAAGTCATTACTTTTTTTATATTTCGTAACCCTGACTAATCCAATACGATGGGAAAAAAGAAAATTAAAACGAGCAATAAATTCTAATTTATTTGTATATCCAAAAGGTGATGGTACAACATCAGACATAAAGCTGACATTTAATCACACACCTTGTTATGATCAAACTATTAACACTAATTGGAATGACCCAATCCCACCTATTCCTCCATATACATATAATTATATAAGAGCTCTTTTGGGTCTTAATGAAACTTTCGAATTTTTGGCTGATAGTATTGTTGATGGAAATAAACCTAATGGAAATCCTAATAATGTTGATTTTAAATATATTGTAAAGGTTAAATCTAATAACGAGATTGAAAGATTTCAATCACCAATTACTTGTAAATACATAAATGGTAACATATTTTTTTGTTGCAATCCTGTTACAAATGATATTTTAAGTACTACAATTAAACCAGTTACTTTTAACTTCGATCTTTTATACAAAAAGAAGAGTGCATTACAAAATAGTCCAAGAATTAATGATTTTGTGTCCAATTTACATACACCATCATTTTTTGACATAAATGATTTTTTTGAGTTTTGTTTTGTAAGGAGTGTCAATAAAATTGATAATCTTATTAAAATAATAAATACGCCATGAAATACACTGCCGTCACCATAGGTCCAATCATTGAGACCTTTTTAGCAACCCGAAAAACCAGAGAGTTATGGGGTGCAAGTTATCTATTTTCGTACATAATAAAACAAATCGTATTAAAATTGGATAAAACTAAAATCATTTTGCCGGCTTATGATAAAAAAGATGATTACGAAAATGATATGGGTGCAGGACTTTTTCCTGATCGTATTTTTATTGAAGGAGCTGTAGATATTGTTTCTTTTTATAATTCAGTAATAAAAGATGTTTCAAATACAATTGCCATACATTCAAAACAAGAAAGTGCCGATGTAGAAGATTTTTTAAACCAATACTTTCGATTTATTCAGGTGCAGTTTGAATGTAAAGGCAATATTATTGAAACCGGAACTACTTTGCTTGATTCAAGAGAGTTGGAAACAAAAATAATTGCTGAGGACGATTTTGTTGATGGAGCAAACAATCCACTTTTTGAATTTTTGTTTAGAGTAAACGGAAGTTTTTTGATTAGCGATGGCTTTGGTAAAAGAAGAAAAAGTTTCCCTTCACTGACAGAAATTGCGATGAAAGATTTTGAAAAGACTAAACCGGATTTATATAAAGAACTGGTTGAGAAAATTGCAAAATCAAAAGAAAATGAAGAAGACGATAAACTTGTAGAAGAATTTATCGAGAGCAATAAGGCAATCAAGCAATTTCACAAATACGTTGCTATTGTTCAGGCCGATGGGGATAACGTAGGAAAAATTATCAATCGTATTGGCAATGACCCTGCAAAAATTAAAGAATTCTCTAAAAAACTAATGAAGTTCTCTAAAACTTCTACTGAAATCGTTCACAATTATGGGGGCTCACCGGTTTATATGGGAGGTGATGATATGCTGTTTTTTGCACCCCTGGTTTGCAATAATCAAAATATTCTGAATCTGATTGATAATCTTAATAATCAATTTAATGAATTTTTTAAAGAAGAAATTGAAGAAATTATAGATGTAAAAGAAAAACCTTCGGTTTCTTTTGGTATTTCGTTATCCTATTATAAATTTCCCCTTTACGAAGCTAAAAAAATGGCATTTGAGGCATTATTTGAGGATATTAAATGGGCGGACGATAAAAATGCCGTAAAAATTAAATTTCGTAAACATAGTGGTCAGATGCACGAGTGGTTTATTAAAAAACAAAATTCAGCAGTCTGGAACGAGATAGTTAAGTTTGTAAACTCTGGCAAAGAAGACGAAAATTTTCTGAATAGTTTCACGCACAAATTAAGGTTACAGGACGAAGTACTCTTTGAAAAAATTGCAGGCGATGAAAATAAATTAAAATTCTTTTTTAGGGAAAACTATAATGAAAATTACGTAACTCACAAGAATTTTTACAAAAGTATTTCTAAGTTGATTGAAGTCATAAATAATAATAACAAAAAAGACTTAGAATCTGCAACAAAATTATTGTACGCTGTATTAAAATTTACTCACTTTTTAAGAAGTTAAATTATGGCAGAATATAAATTAATTGAAATTAAACTAACCCCGGTTACCCCGTATTTTTTTGGGAAAGAGCCTTTTCAGCAATTGGGTAACAAGTCCGATTATTTTCAGACGAGTTGGGATTTTCCGCAACAAACTACTTTATTAGGCATGTTAAGGCATAAGGTGTTGAGGGATAATGGAATTGATTTGAATATTTTAAACCCGAAAAACACCAATGGTTTGAATATTAATGACTTAATAGGAGAGAAAAGTTTTGAAGTTAAAAATAATTGCAAAAATAGCTTTGGGAAAATTCATTCAATTTCACCCTGCTATATTGTCAACGATAAAGACGAAAAACTTTTTTTCGAAAATTGTGAAAGTATTGATGGTCAATTGTTAACACTAAATGAATCGAAGGATGCTTTTCAGTCGGGAGGTAAACCTTTTATAAACAAAAAGTTTTTTGACAATAAAATTGGCAGTGTAAAAACCAAAGATTGTATTCACGATACTGCAAAGGTTGGTATTTACAAGGGAGGTGTTAAAACAGTAAGTACTGCAAAAAGCTACTTTATAATGGAATTTAAACACCTTGGCACCAAACAGCCTATCGACAATAAAGATTTATTCAGTAAGTTCACTAAATGGAGTTTCGGATTTCATGCACTTGTTGAAAAGGATTTGGAAATCAAGGAATGTCGCGATTTTATGGAAATGGGTAAAGAGAAATCACTTTTTAAAGTCGAAGCAAAAATAACAAATCCAAAAATCGAAATTGTAGAAAATTCTTTTTACGATTACTGTTTACTTGGCAGCGAGTCTCTAAATTCCGAAGTAATTAAATGTGTTTTATTAAGCGACACAAAAGTATCACAGGAAAATCTTTCGAAGCTAAAATCGCAGTGTGTTTTTATGGTTACAAATAAGCAAAGATTCAGATATATAAAACGAAATACAAAACACTATTATTTAGGCGAAAAGCCAATGAAGGAAACCAAAGCATTTAATCTGATAGCCAAGGGTTCAGTTTTATTTTTAGAAAAATCAAAAATTAGTGAAGTCAGTAATATTTTGAACGAAGCACAGGATTTCAAACAAATTGGTTATAATTATTTTCATTTTAAAAACATATAAAAATATAGAAATATGAGTACAACGTATAATTACAAAGCTGCTTTTTTTAGCATTACAACTAAAACACCTATGCATTGTGGTGCAGGTGGCGAAAACTTCTGGATAATAGATAAACTAATTCAGCGCGATGAAACTACAAATTTGCCCAATATTAACTCAAGCAGTTTAAAAGGAGCACTACGTGAATACATGAAAGATTATTTGTCAAATGTTGATAAAATCAATGGAAAGTCGTGGGCTACTGTTTTATTTCAGATTTTTGGTAACGATAATACCGATTTAAGTAATTCTGACAAAGAAATTGTTGCAGCTGAGTTGAAAGTAGATGTAAAAAAAATTGAAATAGCAGGTGATTTTCGTATTCTTCCTGCCGAATTATTGTCTATTCCTACTCTGAAAGAAGGAGTGATTAAACATATTATTTCATGCAATTGGTTAAAAGATAATATGAAAGAAAAATTGGAACTTTTTGATTGTAAATTATCAGATGGAGTAGATGAGAACCAAATTATTGGAGCTAATGAATTTTTAACAGAATATGATTTCTGCGAAAAGGTTGATGATTTTAATTTACCGGTTATTGCCCGCAATCATTTGGAAGATGGAACCAGTACAAATCTTTGGTACGAACAGGTTTTACCACGTGAAACAAAACTGTATTTTGCGGTTGTTTATAATAATGAGGAATTATTCAAAATATTCAGAGATGCTATTATTGCACACCCAGTGCAAATTGGAGCCAATGCCAGTGTTGGCTATGGTTTTTGTAAGATAAAAGAAATACCAACCACCCTTATAGTTTAAAGTTATGATAATTAAGAAACCGAACAACAATCATATAGCTGAGGCTATTGATTATTTAGATGGAATTAATGACTTAGTAAAAAACAACAAAATTGACAGTACATTTAAAAGTTATATTTCCTCTTTTGGTGGTTCCATTATTCAGAGTGGATTAATGGGTACTTTGATGACCTTTGAGGCTAATAAAAATAAGGTGAAAATTATTTCCGCTTTGTTTGACTTGTACAACAAAAATTATCCTGTTAGCCGTATAGTAAACAACAACGGTTTTTATTACAAAGCAATTAAATCAAAAACCGAAGCTGAAAAAAAAGATATCAGAAATAAATTGGTAGATATGGCTGTTGCATTAAAACTGGCGATGCGGTGTTTTGAAACAAACGACAATTAATTCTAAAACGATGAAACCAATGAATAACAATAATTATTTATTTTATCGCAAATATTTTGATTTTGAGAAAAATAATTTGTCAAGGGAAAATTGTATTAATGAAATTTTGGAATTCAATTCTGATTTAAATAATAATGATCTAGTTGGTTTACGCAATGATTTAAATAGAATAAATGATAATGCTAAATTAAATATTCGAAGAAATATCGAAAATTTGAAATTTATCAATAAAAGTATTTTAAATTGTGAACTCGTAAACATTGATATTTCTGATTGTGGAAATACAAGTATTTGCTTAAATACCACTTATCCAGGCTTGCTGCTTGGTACTGGTTATAGTCATGATTATAAAGCCGGAACTGAAGAAGTTACAGAGGAAGGTTTTAAAATTGGTTTTTATTTTGACTACACTACCGGAATGCCGGTAATTCCCGGAACATCAGTAAAAGGTATGTTGCGTTCAGGTTTTCCACAAAAGGTTGTAGCTTCAAAAAATGGAAGAAACAAAAAGCCAAAATACATACAGGAAAAAACAAAGTTTGTAACTGAAGAGTTGAAAGCGTTGGGAGTAACTGAGGAAATTGAAATTGATATTTTAGAGCGCGAAATATTTGATGGATTAAGACCACAAAAGAATGAAAAAGGAGAAATTATAAAAGATGATGCAGGGGAAATCAAGTTTAAACCTTTTTCGGTTTACAAGCGCGATACTTTCTTTGAAGCAATTCCTGTGGATATTCACAATACAAATAATGTTTTATTCGAAGATGATGCATTAGCTGTTCACAAGGTAAATTTACTTAAAAATCCTACTCCTATAAAGTTTCTGAAAGTAGCTCCGAATGTTGAATATCAATTTCATCTCAAACTCTTTCCAAGTGAAATATACCCTTGCATAACAGCAGAGATAAAAAGAAGTCTATTTGAAGTAATAATTTTAACTTTTGGCATCGGCGCCAAAACCAATGTAGGTTACGGGCAGTTTACTAATAGTAATTCACAGGAAGCACAAAATCACGAAAACGGAGAACAACAAATAACTCACCAGCCTTTTTCCAATTCATTTCCAAAAGCTGCGATACCTTTTTTAAAAAAAGACAAGCAATTTGAAGGTGAAGTATTCGAACAAGTAAATGAACACTTCGGTGTTAAGTTTACAGTAAATAACAAAGAATGTGTTGTTTACAAAAAGCAAGGTGATAAATTGACGCTTGAAGTTGGTATGAAAGTGTTAGTAAAATGTGCAAATGACTTTACTCAGAACAATCATAACATTTCAGTTAGAAATATTAAATAAATCGGTCTCGGTGCCAAAACCAACGTAGGTTACGGGCAATTTTCACCAACAGCATCATAAAATGGACAGTTTCTTACATAAACTTTACTTCTCGCGGCTGCGTATCACCTTCGCAGCGGTGGAATCACTTGCGTTGCCGGTGTTTAAAGGTTCAGCCTTCAGGGGTTGTTTCGGGCAGGCGCTGAAACAGCAGGTTTGTCGGTTCAGGCGCACACCCTGTGAGCAATGCCGGTTAAAGTACGATTGCAGTTTCTCGGTATTGTTCAATTCTTTTGAAAAACCCGATGAAAACAACAATGAAAAAACAGCCGGCAAAATGCCTCATCCCTACATTCTTTCACCTTTTCACGATAGGAGAACTAAATACGAAGCGGGCGATACTTTTGGATTCGAGTTGACTTTAATAGGTTCGGCAAATAAGTTTTCCACCGATGTGCTTAATGCTTTAACCGCCATGGGTGATATTGGTATTGGCAGAGATAAACAGAAATTCAGAGCTGTTAAGTTGGAAGCATTAAATTCAGATTTGGAATACGACAGTTTGGGTTATTTTAGTTCAGCCCAGCTTATCAGTTCTGTCAATTTGCCGGTTTTTCCTGTTGCCGATAAATTAATAATCGAACTGCAAACGCCACTCCGATTGACAAAAGACAGCAAACCTGATTTCGATATTCCTGATTTTTTTCATTTTATTGAAATACTAACAAACAGGTTGATGCATTTAGCCATACTTTATTGCGATGCCGATAAAAGTATTCTGACACAAAAAGAGCAATGGCTTCAGAGTGCTGATAAAGTTGTTGTTGAAATGCCCGATCGTGAATTTGCAAAGCAAACCCGCTATTCGGGCACTCAGAAAACCGAAATGAAATTCGATGGAATTACGGGTACTATGCATTTAAAGGGTAACGATTTAAACTTATGGATTCCCCTGCTAACAATGGGTAGCTGGCTGCATACAGGCTCCACTACTACCTTCGGTTTGGGAAAATACAATCTGAATTTTGCGGAACACTGAAGTGTGAATTTTAGTTCGAAAACGTTCTTTGACATCCTGTAAACACATTATTATAAAGGTCCGTATTTTTGCTGATACTTTAATCAAACAAGTTATCTGAAACGGGCATAAGTTATCTGATTTGATTGTTTGTTTTTTGATGTAATTAGTAGAGTTTTACAGTTAAATTTTGAGCCGAAAGGCGACTATATTTTTTTAAACGTTAAATCATTACTGCCATGAACAATTCACTATTCGAAACACTTTGTCGAAAACAAACACTGTATGCTGCATGGCTGAAAGTAAAAGAGAAAAACACAGCAGGCGGTATCGACCGTGAAACTGTAGAGGAGTATGCAAGTAATCTCGAAAAAAATCTGCACGAATTGTCGGCACACTTGATTGCCGGTACTTATATTCAACTGCCTTATCGCGAAGTGCTTATCCCCAAAAAAGAAAATGAAAAAAGACGGCTCGGTTTGCTTACTGTGAACGATAAAATACTGCAAACTGCAGTGTATCAGATTTTGTCGCCAGTTTTCGAAAAATGTTTTCTTCCGGTAAGTTATGCCTACAGGGCAAATAAAAGTGCTGTTAAAGCTATCAGGCAGGTGCAGCATTTGCTTAAAAACGAGCATTATACATGGCTGGCATCGTGCGATATCGATAATTTTTTCGATAACATTCCTCATGCTCCGCTTTTTGGCCGGCTGAATGCGTTTCTGAAAAGCGGGGACATTACCGAGCTTATAAAAATGTTTGTAACCATGGGTAGCATTAACTATAAAAAACAATGGCGAAACGCTGCTAAGGGTATTCCTCAGGGCGGGGTTATTTCGCCGCTGCTTGCCAACTTTTTTCTGGGTCCACTCGATAAACGCATGATGGAACAAAAATACGGTTTTGTACGCTATGCCGACGATTTTATCATACTCGGTAAAAGCCAAACACAGGCCGAAGATGCTTTGAAAGATGCCGAACATCTTATTACAAAACAATTAGGACTTGCACTGAACGAGGGTGCTAAAGTTATTCCGGTTACCGAAGGATTTGAATTTCTGGGAATCAGATTTTTCGATGGCAAAATTGATTTGTCGGATAAAAAGTATAACCGGCTTTGCGAAAAACTACGCCAAGCATCTGATACAGGACAGGGTTTTATTACAGCTAAATTCACCGAAACCCTTCTCGGTATAGCTAATTTTTATGGCAAACTTGTTTCGCAGCATAAATTACAATTGCTCGATACCGAAATAATCAACCTGTTGAAAAAAAAATGGCTGCATCTTAATCCGGATAAAACACAAACCATACCGCCACAACTTTATACACTCAATTTACTGGCTAATGCTGACACGCTGAATAAAACCGGTTTTATTCAACATGTTTGGGGTGTTAAGGAAAAAACAAAATCAAAAGAAAAAAATAAAACTAAAAAAAGTATCAAAAGCAGAGAGGCAGTTTTATCCCGAAAGCATGAATACCAGAAAATTGAATCTGCCGGTTTCGACCTGGCTATAACGCAACCCGGATTTTTCCTGGGAAAAAAAGACCATGATGCAGTAGTAAAATTTCAGGGTAAAGTTATTCGTGAAATACCACTCATGAATCTTAAGAATATCACTATTCTTTCCGATGGCGTTACGCTATCCTCAAATTTAATACGCTCCTGTACTGAACATAAAATTTCTGTGGATTTTCTCGACCAAACCGGTAATCCGTATGCCATTATTTTACCACCCAACTTTGTAAATGCCGAAACCGGTATAGCACAACTGCATGCATATAACAATGGTAAATCGTACTATCTGATACAAAAATTCGTAACAGGTAAAATAGATAACCAGTTAAGTCTCATTAAGTATTTCGGAAAATACTATCTGAAAAAGAATATTGAACTTGCTGCCGTGTTTCCTGAATTTGTAAGCAAAATGGAAAAACTGATTGACGATACCGAAAAGTTAAAAAAAATCCCTCTCGACGATTTCAGATTAAAAGCATTTGCAATGGAAGGGCAGGCATCTTCGGCTTACTGGGAAATGGTGCAGATATTGATAAAATCAAAAATTACTTTTAAAGGTCGCGAACGACAGGGCGCGAATGATCTTGTTAACTGTTTGCTCAACTACGGATATGGCATTTTGTATGCACGTGTAACCGAAGCCATCCTCAAAGCCGGCTTAAATCCTTGTTTGAGCTATCTGCATAAACCGGAAGGCAACAGGCCATCGTTGGTATTCGATTTAATAGAAGAATTCCGTCAACAGGCGGTGGACAGGGTTTTAATAGCCCTGATTATTAAAAATAAAAAATTAAAAGTAACGAATGGTTTGTTAGACGATCATACCCGAAAAACATTATCAAAAAAAGTGATCGACAGGTTAAATAATGTGGAAGCTTACAGAAACAGAGAAATGCGCCTGTTCGAAATTATTCAGTTTCAGGCTAAAGCACTTGTAAATTATTTAACTGATAAGTCAAAAGAATATAAATCGTACAATCCTAAATGGTAAATTTTTTACAATATGAAACAATTTTTGGTAATAGCTTATGATGTTGCCGATAATAAAAGGCGGCATAAAATTGCAAAGACGCTCGAAAAATACGGAATGCGTTGCAACGAAAGTGTGTTTGAATGCATACTTACGGATGCTAACATACGAAAACTCAAACAAAAAATTGAGATGCTCGCTAATGAAAAGGAAGACAGTATTTTGTATTACTACCTCTGCAAGCCTTGTGTACTTAAAAGAGAATGTATTGGAACCCGGCCTGAATTACCTGAAGAAGTAGTAATAATTTGAGAAACGACACTATACAACTGTATGTTCCAAAGTACATATTGTCAAATTGCGAACAGATTAATTAAAGTGTTGATAATGAATAAATAAACAACAGTAGCGTAGAATATTATCTTGCGAAAATCCTTTCAATTGTTTAATATGCTTATTATTAACACAATAGATTAAAGTTTGAGAAAAGAAGCGCAAAATCTGCTGTGTTGTTTTTTCGCAAATACAGTCATCAGGTATAAAAGTGTTTTTGCATTTGCGAAAATCTTGATTCTTAAAATTAATAACATATTGATAATCAGTAGTGTTTTAGCCGGATATGTGCTGAATTTTCGAAAATATGTTTTTTTTGATTTGCCCAAAATCATTTGCGAAATCATTTTTGTTGTTATATCATTGAAAATAAAGGTTATATGTTTTATGCTGTGTGTGTTAGCAGGTTTTTACTGAAATAAATAACTGCATTTGCGAAAATATTTTTCAGTAAGTACTTTATCTTCTGATTTTTAATACTATATTTGTCCCCGAGATGAAAAAATTGATAGAAATTATTTTAATAATATATTGATAATCATAGTATTCACCTCATTTTGAGCCGAAAGGCGACTGAAACACATTATTGTTTTTCATTTTTTATTCCCAGGGCTTATTCACCTCATTTTGAGCCGAAAGGCGACTGAAACGCCACAAAGAAGCAATTACAGCCTCTCTCGAAAAATTCACCTCATTTTGAGCCGAAAGGCGACTGAAACAAAAACAATTAATTTTTTCATGACATATCCTTTTTAAATTCACCTCATTTTGAGCCGAAAGGCGACTGAAACCCTGTCTTTTAGCAGCTTGGAAGCCTACGAGTTGATTCACCTCATTTTGAGCCGAAAGGCGACTGAAACAGGATTTGTTCGGCTATTATCTCTGCAGAACAAATATTCACCTCATTTTGAGCCGAAAGGCGACTGAAACGAGTGGTTATACCCCCTTCAGGATTTTCAAATCCATTCACCTCATTTTGAGCCGAAAGGCGACTGAAACGCTGGTGTGAACATATAAACATGTTCGGTCCACACATTCACCTCATTTTGAGCCGAAAGGCGACTGAAACGGCGACTTCGGCATTTGGCGTGGTGAACTTACGATATTCACCTCATTTTGAGCCGAAAGGCGACTGAAACACCCACCCTGCAGGATTTTCGGGTTCATTTTTTTGGATTCACCTCATTTTGAGCCGAAAGGCGACTGAAACAAAGGAATAAATTCCTATATACCTAGCGACAACACCATTCACCTCATTTTGAGCCGAAAGGCGACTGAAACACTAAAGGCCAAATTATAACATCTTTCTTCCAACTAATTCACCTCATTTTGAGCCGAAAGGCGACTGAAACAAAGAACGGGGATATCTTTCAGGGCGATGCAATAAATTCACCTCATTTTGAGCCGAAAGGCGACTGAAACACATTAAAAATTCCACTATGTTTTTTGTAGTCAGATTCACCTCATTTTGAGCCGAAAGGCGACTGAAACAAGAACGGCGAATATTTCGCCGCGATCTGTGGTAAATTCACCTCATTTTGAGCCGAAAGGCGACTGAAACGATTGTAGAGATAATTCCCTACAACATTTTTCATTCACCTCATTTTGAGCCGAAAGGCGACTGAAACAAATTTGCCATTTTCATTTTTGTTTTTATTTGTATTCACCTCATTTTGAGCCGAAAGGCGACTGAAACTTCAAAGCCCTTATAGCTTGACATAACTACCGCCAGCATTCACCTCATTTTGAGCCGAAAGGCGACTGAAACATTTTTGCGGAGACGATCTCCTGGTTGTAAAGATTCACCTCATTTTGAGCCGAAAGGCGACTGAAACATAATTTCTAAAATAATATATCCACCTTCAACTATTCACCTCATTTTGAGCCGAAAGGCGACTGAAACACCGCTTTCATTTTTTAATTTTTTAAATAACCATTATTCACCTCATTTTGAGCCGAAAGGCGACTGAAACAAAATTGAATCCTTCTTGAAAGTAATTTTTACTTATTCACCTCATTTTGAGCCGAAAGGCGACTGAAACACTTTCTCTCCTTTTGGAAAGACGATATAATTAATAATTCACCTCATTTTGAGCCGAAAGGCGACTGAAACAAACGATACCATTTTGAGTGTTTACACTCGTGGGAATTCACCTCATTTTGAGCCGAAAGGCGACTGAAACAAAACAACCAAGTGATTACTTGCGGACACCAAGGAAGATTCAACTCATTTTGAGCCGAAAGGCGACTGAAACGGGCCACCACTAAACTTATAAATTGCATATGCAGGATTCACCTCATTTTGAGCCGAAAGGCGATTTGTTTTTTTTAAATGCAATACCCGTCTGACCGCTCCAAGCGGTCTGACGGATGTCTCAACCTTCGGATGTCTAATGTTTTAATGCATTGAATAGTAACTGAATAAGTTTAAAATCGGTCTTTTGTGTGCTAACCTAAGAATACTCTCTACCTAATTTCTTAGTTTCTCAATTTCTTAGTTTCTCAATACCAAGCGGTCTGACGGATTTCATTTTCAATCCTTTTCCTATGGTGGTTTTTTTTATTTTTGAGCTTTAAATTTCCATTGTGTTTTGCTTATTTTATCTGTTTTTTTTACTACATTTGAAAATTGAAAAATCCTGAAAATCAAAGTAAAAATCACTTCGTTTATTAATTCCTTAAACACCCATCAAAATCAGTTATGGAAAAAGAAGTTTACTACAAATACGGCATTCCACTGTTGAAAGAGCAGGTTGAGAATGAAGCATTTTGTAATTTGTGCCGCAAGCTGTTTTTAGCCGCATCGTTATCGACCCAGCATTTCAGACAGGTAATCCTTTTAATATCCACCAGTACTGAAATTGACCCGGAATTTGTAGCGCTTATCGACAAATCTTATGAGGCGCCTAAAATAAAACAGGATGATGCCCTGAGATTTCTCTATAGTTGGTTTCGCGAAGTGGTTGGAAATCTAACGCTGATGGAAATATATGAATTTCAAGAGTATCATTCAATAGATGATGCTGAAATGTTGTTCTACGTAAATGGAATTATCAAAAATCATTACAATACACCTGCAAAAATTAAAGCATATTTAGATGAAATTGTAGTGGGTCAGGAAGATGCGAAGCGCATATTAAGTGTAGGCTTTTACATTCATTTGGTTCGTATTGGCATAATTAAATCGGCTATGGTTGATAATGCCGAACTTATACTTGAAAACTTTCCCAAGCCCAATATACTTTTGTCGGGCACTACGGGTAGTGGTAAAACATACATTATCACCACTTTGTGTAAGCTGTTCAAATTGCCGTTTATTAAAATTGATTGTTCATCGCTGGTGTCATCGGGTTATGTGGGCAACAATTTGAATACTTATTTAAGAATTCTGGCTAAAAAGAACGGACCCGAAAAATCGAAAAATGCCATTCTCTATTTCGATGAATTCGATAAAATAAGCGAACATAACTATAGTCGTTTCGAGGGTTCGGTTGGCGGTGTTGAATTGCAGCAGGAATTTCTGTCGCTGCTTGAGGATAAGCAAATACATATTTTAAACGAAAAAGGCAGCGATGCGGGTTATTTTTTGGATGCATCCAACTTGATGCTCATATTCAGCGGAAGTTTTTCGGGAATCGAAAAAATTATCGAGAAGCGAATTAATAATAAAGAGAACGCGGTTAGTATAGGATATACCAAAAAAGCCGTTCAGCCCGAAGAGGTTTTACTGAAGAAAATGAATTTCGATGACTTGATAAAATTTGGTATAATTCCCGAATTAGTTGGCAGGATAGGCTTTATAGGCGTACTCGATAAACTTACAAAAGATGAATTAGTAGCGATTTTGAAAATGGCTAAGGGAAATGTTTTGGAGCAATACAATAATTATTTCAAATTTAACAGCCATAAACTCAAAATAGAAGATGATGTGTATGAATTGATAGCCGAAGAAGCGCTTCGCCGTAATATAGGCGCAAGGGCATTGCAGGGCGTAATTATTCAGCTTTTAGGCGATTTACTTTTCGAATCGGTAAGCAATAACACGGAAACATTTATTGTTAATCGCGATTTTTTTAATTCAAAATTTGGGTAATTTTATTCTAATTTGCTAATAATTTAATGTGCCAATTTTTTAATGTGCCAATGTGCCAATAATTTAATGTGCCAATGTGCCAATATTTTAATGTGCCAATATTTTAATGTGCCAATGTGCCAATATTTTAATGTGCCAATAATTTAATGTGCCAATGTGCCAATACTTTAATGTGCCAATATTTTAATGTGCCAATCGTAGTGAAACGAAGATTCCGCCTTGCGGAATGTGCCAATCACTTCGTGGCGCAAGCAGGAACAATTTTGAGATTATACTATTTTGAGATTATCCTTTCATTTAAAGATATTTGAATCCTGCTTACGGCAGGCAGGAACAAAAAACACGAAGAATATATATAATCATAAAAGAATATATAAAACCACATAAGAACACATAAGAATATAAAACCACATAAGAATATAAAACCACATAAGACACATAAGTCAACATTAGAACACATGAAAATACATAAAACACACATTTGAATACATAAAAATACATAAAAGTAATTACTTAGCACTTCATGAAGTGCTTAATTCGATGTTTTCAGGAAAATTACTGTGCAAGAAAAATGAATTTTTCAAATAAAAAACCAGCCAAATTTAAGAGCACAAATGTTGAATGTTGCTCTAAAACTCCCCCTTTAGGGGGTTGGGGGGCTGAGAAGTTATATTTTTTCTTCCTAATGTGTTCTAATGTTTTCTAATGTGGTTAATATTTTTTGTGAAGTTGAATGCGAATTATTTTCTTTCTAATGTTTTCTAATGTGGTTAGTATTTGAAAGGAATAGAATGAACAGAATTCTTCAAACCTACTTATAATCCGCCATCAATATTGTCTGAATTTTGGTTTTTTCGTCTTTCTCGAGCTTAATCATACAATCCTGAATACGTTTTCTGAATTTCCAGCAGGTCATTTGGTTCAATCCAAGTTGATCGGAAAAGTTGTACGATGACAATCCTTTACCAAGTACACAAACATTGTAAGCAATATAAAATGCCTTGTTTGCCGGAAATTTTATATTGTGAAAAATAGTATTTGCCGTTGCCGATTCCTCTTTTTTGCAACGGGTACACCGGCGCGATGCAGGCGATTTACCTTCGCAATAGTTGGTGTGTCCGCAATTGCGACATGTAAATCCATCTTTCCACTTAATATCGGCAATAAACTTTAGCGCTTTCTCGCTGTCGTTAAAAAGTTCCTGTGCCGTTTCTGTTGATATTTCATCTTTAAATATCATGCAATTTATTTTCTATCTGTAAATTATGGATTTATTTTTCTGCAAAGATATATTATTTTTTAGTGATAACAAAATAATTTAATAGTGATACTATTGTAATTCAAAATTATTGTAGTAATTTTGTGCCATCATTTAGAAGTGATGTAAAAATTACAATAGTTCGTTATAAAAATTTCCAATTTCTCGCAAAGACGCTAAGTCGCCAAGAAAACTATAAAGTTTTCTCTTTGCGTCAAAAATAATAAGCATTGAATACCATGTAGATATATTTTTATTTGCGTCTCTGCGGCTACCGATAAATCGGCATGTGACATTTGCGAGAAAAGTAAGACGCAAAAATATCAAATCTTGATATTTTTATATCTGTTTATTATTCAATTATATAAATTATTAAATACGGTGTAATGAATTTACACAAATACAAATAAGCGAAAATGAAATCGAAATTATTTTTCAAGGTAGATAAAGAAAATATAAATGCAATAAACGATCGATATTCGGTTTTAAGCGAAAAAACCTGTTGTCTTTCGTGCGGAGGCGCTATAAACCATGCCAAGGCAAATGCGGGCGATGTTTGTGTTGATTTGGGATGCGGGCGCGGTAACGATGTAATACGTTTAGCCGAGAAAGTTGGCGATAGCGGATATGTTTTTGGAATTGATATTTCGGATGGGATGATTGCTAAAGCGAAAACAAATCTCGAAAAATTTGAAATTTCCAATGCCGAAATTCTGAAAGCTGATTTGGAAAGTTTGCCCATTGAAAACGATAAAGTTGACATAATTATATCCAATTGCACCATAAATCATGCTACAAATAAACAAGTAGTTTGGAACGAGGTTTTTCGTATTCTGAAACCCGGCGGAAGATTTGTTGTAAGTGATATTTATGCCACATCGCCTATAGCAGATGAGTATCGCTTCAACCCGGTTGCTGTGGCTGAATGTTGGGCCGGCGCCATTACCCGTGGCGAGTATTTGCTTATGCTTGAGGAAGCCGGATTTGAAGAAATTCAAATTTTTGAAGAATCGGAACCTTACGCCAAAGGTCAGGCAGAAGTTGCAAGTTGGACAATTAAAGGAAAGAAAACCCCTAACCCCTAAAGGGGAATTTTTATAATCTGCTCTTTTTTAGGGGAAGGAGAGCATCACCACTAAAATAAGTTTTTATGAAAAGTGTAGTGAACAAAAACGGTTGTTGCGCTGACAACAACGAATTGAAACTTGCACAATGCTGTGCAAAAGTTTCAACTATCGTAGCTGGTTGTCACGACTAACTATGATTTCAACTTTTCCAAAGTTTAAAAACTTTGGAAAAGTTTTTTTAACAAACTCTCAAACTCTCAAATTTTCAAACTGACAAACAAATGTCTCTCTCAAAACACAATATAATTACTCCAATTGCCGATTCAAACGATTTTTTTATCGTTAATCCGCTTCATAAATCGGCTGATATTATTTCAGAAGAAGAATTAAAATTGCTTCAGAACATGATTGATGCTGATGGTGAGTTTAAATCGCGAGGTTACATGGTTGATGAGGCAGCAGAAAAAAAAGCATTCAAATTTGCTTATCTTGATTTTATTGAAGAACGCGAAAAAGATGAAACACAGTTGTTTTTCGTACCGAATTACTCCTGCAATTTTGCCTGTTCGTATTGTTATCAGGAAGGTTATGAGCCTGTTAAGCAAACGCTGAATAAAGATATTATTGATGCTTTTTTCGAGTATGTGCGAATTGAGTTTGCCGGAGCAAAGAAATATATAACCGTTTTTGGCGGTGAGCCTTTGCTCCCCGGTGAAAATCAGCGTAATCTGATAACTTATTTCATTCAGAAAGCCAACGAAGCAGAACTTGATTTAGCTTTTGTAACCAATGGTTATACGCTTACAGAATATATTGATATATTAAAATCAGCGCACATTCGCGAAATTCAGGTAACGCTTGATGGAACTCAGGAAATACATGATGCGCGACGATATATGAAAGGCAAACAGCCCACATTCGATAAAATTGTAGCCGGAATTGATGCATGTCTTGCCTCAAATATGGAAGTAAATTTGCGTATGGTGGTCGATAAGGACAATATTGATAATTTGGCTGAATTATCGCGCTTTGCCATTGAACGTGGCTGGACAAAATCGCCACTTTTTAAAACACAAATCGGACGGAATTACGAATTACATTATTGTAATAGCACCCCCGACCGTTTGTTCGACAGAGCAACTTTGTACGGTTACATGTACGAGCTTATTAAAAAGCATCCATACATTGTCGAATTTTATAAACCTGCTTATTCTATTGCCAAATATATTTCGGAGCACAATGCTTTACCAACACCGCTTTTCGATTCCTGTCCGGCATGTAAAACAGAGTGGGCGTTTGATTATACCGGAACCATTTATTCGTGCACGGCTACTGTTGGTAAAAAAGGTGAGGAGTTGGGAACTTACTATCCCAAAATTACAAAAAATGAATCTGTAATTGAGGAATGGCAAAATCGCGATATAACTACAATCGAAAAATGTAAAAGCTGTGATGTTGCATTAGCTTGTGGAGGCGGTTGTGCATCGGTGGCAAAAAATAAATTCGGACATCCGAATAATCCTGATTGCCGTCCGGTAAAGCAATTGCTGAGTTTGGGAGCGGGGTATTACCTGAAACCTGCCCTCTAAACCTCTCCCCAGCCCTCTCCAAAGGAAAGGGAGACAGCAACCAATGAAAATTTTAAAAAATTGGAGAATCATTCAGATAATATAAATGAAAGCATGAACATATTTAGAAAAAATATTAATTACAATAAACTTAAAATTACCCGTTTCTACCTTTCCTTTGGAGAGGGTCGGGGAGAGGTCTTATGAAAGAAATAAACGCAGCTGATTTTCAGCAAGAAGTACTGAATGGTGGTAAAGTAGTAGTTGATTTTTATTCAACCGAATGTCCACCTTGTGAAGCATTAGCGCCAAAGTTTGAAGCTATGGCTGAACTATATGGCGAGAAAATTAAATTCCTGAAAATTTTTCGTCAGGGAAACCGCGAGTTAGCTACCGAATTGGGCGTAAGCTCATCACCTACACTTTTGTTTTTCGAAGATGGGAAACAGATTTTAGATACCATTAGCGGAGGTATAAAGAAATCGGAAATTGTAGAGCGTCTGGATAAAATGCTTTCGGCTGAAGAAGTTGCTGCCATCAAAGCAAATCAGAAAAAAACAGTTACGGAATATGATGTAGCAATTTTAGGCGGAGGACCTGCAGGTTTAACTGCAGGAATTTACCTTGGACAGGCTAAAATTAAGACCGTTTTGATTGATCCTGCATTGCCCGGAGGTTATATGGGTATCACCCATCAGGTTTCCAACTATCCCGGATTCGAGAAACCCCAACCCGGATTTATGTTGGCACATTATATGAGCGAACAGGCAAAACATACGGGTATCGATTTTAAAGTGGCGGTAGATATAACATCGGTTGATTTGGTAAAAAAGGAAATCGTAATTGACGAATTGGAAACCATTAAAGCACGAAAAATCATTATCGCTACCGGAACTACTCCAAATACGATGAATGCACCCGGCGAAAAAGAATTCAAAGGTAAAGGAATTTCGTATTGTGCTACCTGCGATGCAAAATATTTTGTTGATAAGGATGTAACTGTGATTGGCGGTGGAA
Organism: uncultured Paludibacter sp.; assembly: GCA_964405245.1. Classification (GTDB taxonomy): domain Bacteria; phylum Bacteroidota; class Bacteroidia; order Bacteroidales; family Paludibacteraceae; genus Paludibacter. The sequence goes on along the minus strand of CAYONE010000017.1, from coordinate 13,445 downwards.
ACTCGGCGGTGGAAGAAGCGCTGTTTATTACCAAATTTGCAAGTAAAGTAACCATGATTCATCAGTTCGATAAACTGACAGCCAACCAGACAGCAATTGAGGAATTACAGAAAAATGAGAAAATTTCTGTGATGTATGAACATGAACCACGAAAATTTGAGAAACGCGATGGTAAAATGATTACGACTGTTGAGAATTTAAAAACAAAAGAAATGTACGAACTCGAAGCAGATGGAGTATTTGTGTTTGTTGGATTTAAAGCTAATGTTTCAGTGCTGGGTGAAACTTTACCTGAACTGGATAACTGGGGTTACATAAAAACCAACGAAGACCGTCAGACAAGTTTGCCGGATATATATGCAGCAGGCGACATTATCAGTAAAAAATACCGACAGATAACCACAGCAGTAGCTGATGGAACCATTGCAGCAATGACAATATCAAAAGAACTATAAACCTCTCCCTAACCCTCTCCAAAGTAGAGGGAAAGAGGTTTAATCAATTTTTTCTCATTTAATAAAAACGAAATGGAAAATCAGAAAAAATTATATTCAAATACCGATATGAAACTAATGCGGGCAGCTGAAGACTCGTTGCTCATGGGTAAAAACAGGGTGGCGGAGTTAAAACTTTTTGCAGAAAATTCGGGTGTAAAGCGCATTGGAATAGCACATTGTGTAAGCATGACAAAAGAAGTAGCACAATTAAAAGAATTCTTATCGGATAAATTTGAGGTTTTCAGTGTCGATTGTAAGTATCAGAAAATTAAAGCTTCTGATTTTTTTAATGATGATTTTGTGAAGGGAACAGCCTGTAATCCTGCGGGGCAGGCTAATTTTTTGGCGCAACAAAATACCGATTTGAATATCTCTTTCGGACTCTGTGTGGGACATGATATTATGTTCAATATGAAATCGAAAGTGCCAACAACTACTTTAGTGGTGAAGGACAGAGAGCATAAACACAATCCTTATCAGGAGTTTGTGAAATAATAAAAAAGTCAGCAAATTCAGATAAAATCTAATTACTGACTTATATTAATTTTACTCAATTTCTCAATTCATTCATTCAGTATTTTATTCCCGACAATTTCAGCAGCTACGGCAACACAACGAGTACATGGTCTCGATTTGTAGTATGCCTCTGAACGTGTTTCCGATATCGGATTTTGCGGAGCATGTTTAATTTTGAGCAAATCGGCACAAATGTATGAACCCATTTCAGCTTTAAATTGCTGTGCAACATCCTGTACCGCTTTATAATTTGCATTTTTCGATGCCTTATCCTGCGGATTAGTATATGGATATTGTAATCCCAAAATAATAAACATACCACTTACCGCACCACAAACTTCGCGTAAACGACCCATTCCTCCTCCAAATGAAGTGGCGATTTTGGCTGCAAGTTCAGATTCTATATTATAAATATCAGAATATGCCATAAATACGGCTTGCGAACAGTTGTATCCTTGCTCAAAATAGTCCACAGAAAGTTTTATCCTGCTGTCTAAATTTCCCAATTTATTGCTCATAGAACATGATTATTTATCGCATTCAGTAAAAAATCAGGCGCTTTGCAGGGCTTCCAGTTATTCAATCCCACAAATGCAAGTTCTGTATCCGCCTTGTTAATCAACTCATTATTTTGGTTATACATTTTATATTCAAACCACATTCGCACACCTTTTATTTCTTTTAAGGTGGTTTTTACGGTCAGCAACTCGTCGTAACCGGTAGTTTTTAGAAATGAAAAATGCATTTTAAGCACCGGGCACATTATACCTGCCTGCTCAATTGAACTGTAAGGAACTCCTATGCTGCGTAGTAGTTCCCAACGTGCCATTTCGTAATATTTCACATAATTGGCATGATGCATAGTTCCCATTTTATCCGTATCAGGATATGTTACCCTGAATTGAAATTCGTATGTAATCATTAATGCGTTTTATTCCCCTTTAGGGGTTAGGGGTCTTTAGTGTTTACAAACATGCGCATCGCCACTATGATGCTCGTCGTGAGCAGCACAACTTGCTCCACCATCTACTACTTTACCTGCCAGATAGTCATTTACAAGCACATCAACATCGCCCTTGCAGTTACGAATAACTTCAATATTCTGTGATTTCAGTTTGTTGATAGCGCCGTTTCCAATGCCACCGGCAAGCATAATTTTCACGCCCATATCGGCTAAATCGTATGCGATATTCGATTTGCAACCACATCCCTGTGGCGATTGGAGCGTTTGTTTGTTAACTACTTCATTATTCTCTACAGTAAAAATACTGTAAAACTCACAATGACCGAAATGATCATCGATTCTGTTACCTTCTTTTGTTGGAATTGCAATTTTCATATCGATTTTATTTTTAATGTTTTATTATCTCTTCTATAGTTGCTTTACGGCGTTTCCCCATACCAATTCCCATTTGTTTAATTTTTTCGTCATCATTTAAAAAATTACATTTCCCAATTTTTCGTCCACTCGCTGAACCTTGTCCGAGAGGCCCCGTTCCGTCCATTTTTGGCATAGTTTATTTCATTTTAATGTATATTAATATTGTTTTAGCTATCAAATAAATAGTGAAGTTTTGACTTTAAAATTGATTTCATTTTTATAAATGTTTCGTTACCAGTGCAATGACCTGTAAAGAATTTAGTATCAAGATAATTTTCATTCATTTTTTCAGCTATTTTGGTCAATTCAATGTTACTTTCGTATTTTTGATTATTATTTGAATCAAGTAAATGAAAACCTCCCATAACGTGGCGAAAAGGTAGTTTGAATTTGGTTTTTGTAGTTTCCAGAATATTCAGGATTCCCTGATGCGAACACCCGGTAAACAGAAAAGAATCTTCATTCATGGTTGCAAAAATTAGTTCATGTTCGAAATTATCAGGTTCAAGATTACCGGTGGCATTTTTTTTCTTTAAACTGATATTTCCCAATGGCTTTGCATAAGTAGAGGTTTGATTTTTAAATACACAAAACGCGTTTTCAACACAGAACTCATTGTTTACCCAAATTATGCGGTCGTTATATTTCGAAAAATCATATTCAATACTGATTTTATGAAATCCATTATTAAATGAGAAGTATTCACTTTTCTCTATTTCTGACGATAAAATAATTTTTGCTTTCGAGTTTATTTCTAAAAAATAAGGTAAGCCTCCAATGTGGTCGGAGTGTCCGTGAGATATAAAAACATAATCTACAGCTTTCAAGTCAACTCCCAATTTCGCAGCGTTTCTAATAAATACATCGGTCGCACCTGTATCAAGTAAAAACTTAAATTTTTCCGTTTCAAGATAAACCGACAATCCATGTTCTGATTCAAGTTCAGGGTTGATGGATTTGTTGTCGGTGAGAATGATTGCTTTCATTTGGTATTGTTTTTATTTGTGCACATTTTCCAGTTCTTCATCTCCGTAGCTCATGCAATTTTTGCAGGGAATATGATTTTCTACTCCATCTACCAATTTATGGCATTTCCTGCACCGAAACCACTGACGATCAAATTCCACATTTCCTCCTTCAATAAAAATCATTTTACCTTCAACCAATGCTTTGGCTATCGTACGTCGGGCATTTTCATAAATACGTGTAAGCGTTGGGCGCGATACATTCATTTTTTCTGATGCTTTTTCCTGCATCATTCCTTCGTAATCGAGCAAACGAAATGCTTCATATTCATCGTATTTGAGTGTAACATGCTCAAGTTGATTACGCGGAATACCAAATGGTCGGAATCCCTTCATAAGTGGGGGAGAAGCAATTTTGCGGTTTTGTTGTGGACGGGGCATGTGTTGAGTTTAAAAGTTTGAAAAGTTTATGAGTGCAAAGTTATAAATAGTTATGAACTTATGTTCATAATAATTCCAATTTAACATTAAATATTTGCTGCTTTATTTGTAAAGTATTCGTAACTAATGTTTTAAATTATTGTTAATGATAGAATAATTGTTCAGAATAATGATATGAAATCATTTCTATCAATTTAATTCTTAGAGAAAGCTATTGATTGGTCTTATAAATTACATATTATCAAACATATAATATAATTATAGAATAATTTTATAGTGATATTATAATAATTTATTAGTGATACTATTGTAATTTAAAAATACTTGTATTACCTTTGTGCCGTCAAATAAAAACAAAGAATAACCCCTAACCCCCAAAGGGGGATAAGAAAAAGAACCCTCAATCCCTAAAGGGAAGTAAGAGATAATAGTACTGATAATTAGAAATTAATTGAAATTAAAATAGATATGAACGATATTAATAAAATGAAACAAGAAAAGACTAATTCCAACTCCCCTTCAGGGGTTGGGGGTAAGATTGTAATCATTGGAGGTGTTGCTGCAGGTGCAACCGCAGCAGCTAAAGTAAGAAGAATTTCGCCGGATGCGCAAATAACCATGCTCGAAGCCGGACCTGATATTTCGTTTGCCAATTGCGGATTACCTTATTATATTGGCGGAGATATCAAAAGCCGTTCGAAACTGATTCTTCAAAGTCCTGAAAGTTTCAAAGAACAATATAATGTTGATGTTCACACACACACAATTGCAACTATACTCAATAGAGATACGCATACACTCAAAGCACGCGATACACGAAGTGGAGAGTTGATGACTTTTGAATATGATAAACTAATTTTGGCTCAGGGCGGTCGTCCTATTAAACCAACTTTACCCGGTGCTGATGCAAGTCATGTTTTTACGCTTTGGACATTGGAAGATATGGATAAAATTGCATCATATATTGATGAAAAGAAACCTAAAACAGCTGTAGTTGTTGGTGGTGGATTTATAGGTTTGGAAATGGTTGAAGCATTAGTAAAACGGGGACTGAAAGTAAATGTAGTGGAAATGATGCCACACGTTATGGCAATTATGGAAGCCGAAACATCAGGTTTTATCGAAACAGAAATGCTTTCGTACGGCGTAGGTATTCACACGAGTGCAGGTGTAACTGAAATTGGAACACGAAGCGTAAAATTAGACAATGGAAAAACATTGGATGCCGATATGGTTTTATTGTCCATTGGCGTTCGTCCTACATTAAATCTGGCAAAAGAATCCGGACTTCAATTGGGTGAAGCAGGTGGATTACTGGTGAATGAATATATGCAAACTTCCGACCCCGATATTTATGGCGCTGGTGATATGGTGGAAATTGAACATCGTGTGAATGGTAAAAAAGTGCGTATTCCGTTGGCCGGACCAGCAAACCGTCAGGGACGCATTGCTGCCGAAAATGCTTTAGGTGGAAAACACAGCTACAAAGGCTCAATCGGAACTTCTATTGTCCGCGTTTTTGAAGCAGTAGCCGGTACAACCGGATTGTCGCTGAAACAAGCACGATCATTAGGAATTGATGCAGAAGCGGTGGTTGTCCATAAAGAACATCACACTTCATATTATCCGGGTGCAGAGCAAGTTTCGGTTATGCTGGTTTACGATAAAAATACCGGCGTAATTCTTGGCGGACAAACAGCGGGTTACGAAGGAGCTGACCGCCGTCTGGATGTAATTGCCACAGCAGCAGCAAACAAACTTACCGTAAGCGATTTAGCCGATATTGATTTTGCTTATTCTCCTCCGCTCGGAACTGCTAACGATGCCATTAATATGGCTGCTTATACGGCTGAGAATAAAATATCGGGCTTCAGTCCATCTGTTACCGCTTCGGAATTGGATGCTTATGTAGAAGGAAAGAATCCGATTTATGTTGATGTACGCGATATTTTTGCTTATGAAAAAACGCATGTTTCTGGTGCAATGCATATTCCGCTTGAAATCTTATCTGAAAAGTTGGGCTCAATTCCTGCCAGTCGTCCGGTTATAGTTTATGACGAAACCGGTAAAAAAGGACATCAAGCATTACGCACACTGATTGGAGCAGGTTTTACCGATGTTACAAATGTTTCGGGCGGACATGCTTCGCTGCAACGTCAAGCAAGAGCAGTAGGCTTTAAAAATCTGAAAATTGAATTGCTTGATGTTGAGAAAAAAGTAATTGGTGACTCAGAAAATAAGAAATCGGAAAATGAGAAATTGAGTGAAGAAAAGGATATTGTAAAAGAAGATTTTTCATCACCAATTATAGTTGATGTGCGAACACCGCAGGAATTTAATTCAGGCGCCGTTCCTAATGCCATTAATATTTCGTTGGATGAATTGATGCAGCGTTACGAAGAACTTGGAAATAATGCCGATAGAGATATTACGGTTTATTGCGCTTCGGGTGCTCGTTCGGCGTATGCGCAGCGACTTCTGATGCAAATTGGTTATACCAATGTGAAAAATGGAGGAGGATTGCACTCGATGATGGCACAGGTGCGCTCCGCTGCTCAACCGAAACAGGAAACAAAGCAAGTTTCTCACGAACCTTTAATTGTTGATGTTAGAACAAGAGGTGAATTTTTAAGTGGTGCATATCCGGGAGCAGTTAATATCGATCTCGATCAGTTAGCTGCAAAAGCAAACGAATTAGGTAATAAGGATAGGGAGATAATACTTTACTGCGCTTCGGGAGCACGCTCTGCGTATGCACAACGAATGTTAATGCAAATGGGCTTTAGCAATGTGAAAAATGGTGGCGGACTAATGAACATGATGATGAGAAGATAATGTGTGAATGTGCTAATGTGCCAATGTAATTATGTCTTAATTGCATAAATTACATTTCAAACATTTCAAACATTTCAAAAAAAAATATTATGCAAACATTTCTGATTATACTTGCAGTAATTATCGTAGTATTTATAGTACTGAATATTTACGCACGAAGGAAAATGAAAAACATGCCCAAAGTGGCAGACAGTGACAAAATTATTACGTTGACTGATAAAAATTTCAATCAGCAAACCAAAGGAAAACTTGTTTTAGTTGATTTTTGGGCAGAATGGTGCGCACCTTGCCGTATGATGGCTCCGATACTGAACGAAGTAGCCAACGAACTTCCGGAAGGAAAATATGTAGGAAAAGTAAACATAGAAACATATCAGTCGATGGCACAGCGCTTCAATGTCCGGAATATCCCAACGCTCATTCTATTTAAAGATGGCAAAGAAATCAACCGATTCGTGGGTGTGAAAACGAAGGATTTTCTGCTGAAAAACATGCAATGATTTACAATTTACAATTTTTGAAATGAAAAAAATACTTATTCTTGGTGGAGGATTCGCTGGTGTAGAAACTGCGATTGAACTGCAAAAAAGTAAATTATTTGAGGTAACGCTCGTATCCGACCGCGAATTTTTGTTCGTTTTTCCAATTTCAATCTGGATACCTGTACGTAAACTTGAATACGAGAGTGCGCAGATTAAATTAGCTGCCATTCAGAAAAAATTCGGTTTCAATCTGATAATCGACAAAGTAAGTGCAATTAATTCTGCCGAAAATACAGTTACGCTTGAAAAACAGTCATTGACTTATGATTATTTGGTAGTAGCAACAGGTGCCGGCAAAATGCAACCAAAAGGTGTTGAATTTACCACAACTATATGCGGACAACCGCAGCAGGCACTCCAGTTACGTGAGAAACTTGATGCATTAATTGCCAAAGGAAGCGGAAAAATTGCCATAGGATTTGGTGGTAATCCCAAGGATAAATCTGCTGTACGTGGTGGACCAGGATTTGAATTAATGTTCAACATTCACAACTATCTGAAGAAAAAAGGGATTCGCAAAAATTTTGAACTAACTATGTTTGCGCCAATGCCTGAACCGGGTGCCCGAATGGGAAAAAATGCAATGAAAGCTGTTTATAAGATGTTCAACTCTATGAATATTAAAAATAAATTCGGTAAAAAAATTACTGAGTTTACAACTGATGGCGTTTTATTTGAAGATGGATCAAAATTAGCATCAGATTTGGTTATGTTTATTGCCGCCGGCGCCGGCTCGCCACTTATGAAAAATACCGATTTGCCACTTTCTGAAGCCGGATTTATTAAAATAAACAACTTCAATCAGGTGCAAGGTTATCAGAATGTGTTTGCTATTGGCGATGCGGCAGCTTACGAAGGTCCGGAATGGACAGCCAAACAAGGACATATTGCCGAAGTTATGGGTCGAAATACTGCTCACAATATTATTTCCATCGAAAAAGGTAAAGCCAATTTGAAAGGCTATCAGGAGCATTTAAACATTCTTTGCGTGATGGATATGGGAAATGGCGCAGCGTTTGTTTATCGCGACAGCAAAAAAGAAATTATGATTCCAATGCCCATTGTAGGACACTGGATGAAACAAGCATGGGGAATTTATGCAAAATGGACAAAATTAGGAAAAATTGGTCGATTGCCCGGAATGTAAATATCTTGGCAAAAAACGAAGTTAATATCAACGAAGTTAATATCAGCGAAGTTAAAATCAAAATTAAAACAAAAACAATTAAAAATAATAATTATGGCAACAACACATTTAACAAAAGCAGACTTTTTAGCAAAAGTTGCAAATTACGAACAAAATCCAACAGAGTGGAAATATCTTGGCGACAAACCTTGTATTATCGATTTTTATGCCAATTGGTGCGGACCATGTAAAATGATAGCTCCTATTCTTGAGGAATTATCAGAAGAATATAAAGATCAGATTTACATTTACAAAGTAAACACTGAGGAAGAAGAGGAATTGGCTGCCGCATTTGGTATCCGCAGCATTCCGAGTGTATTGTTCTGCCCTAAAGATGGAACGCCTCAAATGGCTCAGGGAGCATTGCCAAAGACCACTTTCAAACAGGCAATAAATGATGTATTACTTGGTGTGCCTGCTCAGGCATGATAATCTTTCAGAAATAAAACCTGATTTTATATTTTTTGAAAGTTAACTGTAATATAAATTTTTAAGTTAATTCTTCATTAATGGCTTCATGCTGAGTATCTAACATTGAAAAACTTTTTGATATTTAAAGGAAGAGTTTCATCTAAAAAAATCAGGAATCAAAGGTGAAAGATGATTTCTTGAATTTTGTGTCGAAATCCGGCTGTGAATTTTTTAAAATTCTAATGCCGGATTTTTTTCAGTTAATTCTAAAGAAATGAAAATGTTTTAGATTAAAAGCAGTCGTTTTGTTTTCATTCTGCCTGAAACAAACTTAAAATTTTCTATCTTTGCACTTCAAAATTTAAAAACCATTTGTAAGGTTCAAAAAACATGATTAAAGTAACATTCCCCGACGGTTCGGTACGCGAATTTGCCAAAGGCATTACCGGACTTCAACTGGCTGAAAGTATCAGCTCACGACTTGCACAAGAGGTGCTTGCCATCACAGTAAACGAACAAATCTGGGACCTTAGCCGTCCAATCGAAACCGATGCTGCCATTAAGTTGCACAAATGGGACGATGAAGAAGCCAAACATGCGTATTGGCACTCGTCGGCTCACCTTATGGCTGAAGCCCTGCAGGAGTTGTATCCGGGCATTAAATTCGGTATCGGTCCGGCTATCGAAAACGGTTTCTACTACGATGTGGATCCGGGTTCCGCAGTAATTAAAGAAGGCGACCTGCCAACCATCGAAGCTAAAATGGTGGAACTGGCTGCCCGCAAAGAACTGATTGTACGAACGGATATCAGCAAAGCCGAAGCGCTAAAAAAATTCGAAGAAAAAGGCGACGAGTACAAAGTGGAATTGATCAGCGCATTGGAAGATGGAACAATTACCTTATATTCGCAGGGCAATTTTACCGATCTTTGCCGTGGCCCGCACTTACCCAATACCGGCGAAATTAAAGCCATTAAACTGCTCAGCGTAGCCGGTGCATACTGGCGTGGTGACGAAAAACGTAAAATGCTGACACGTATTTACGGTATTACGTTCCCGAAAAAGAGAATGCTCGACGAGTATCTGGTATTGCTCGAGGAAGCCAAAAAGCGCGATCACCGAAAAATTGGTAAAGAACTGGAATTATTTACTTTTTCCGAAATGGTGGGTAAAGGTTTGCCATTGTGGTTACCGCGCGGAACAGCTTTACGTTTACGACTGGAAGATTTTCTGAAAAAAATTCAACGCCGTTTCGATTATCAGCAGGTAATGACTCCGCATATTGGCAACAAACAATTGTACGTTACTTCAGGTCACTACGCTAAATACGGAAAAGATTCGTTTCAACCCATTCATACGCCCGAAGAAGGTGAAGAATACCTGTTGAAACCAATGAACTGTCCGCACCACTGCGAGATTTACAAGTTCAAACCACGTTCGTACCGCGATCTTCCGGTGCGTATGGCTGAGTTCGGAACCGTTTATCGTTACGAGCAAAGCGGTGAATTGCACGGCTTAACCCGCGTGCGTAGTTTTACGCAGGACGATGCACATATTTTCTGTCGCCCTGACCAAATTGAAGAGGAATTCCTGAAGGTAATGGACATTATCTTTATTATTTTCAATGCTTTGGAATTCGAAAACTTCGAAGCGCAGATTTCACTTCGCGACCCGAACAATAAGGAAAAATATATTGGTTCGGACGAAAACTGGGAAAAAGCCGAAAACGCCATTATCAAAGCCTGCGAATTGAAAGGTTTGAAAGCCCGTGTGGAATTAGGCGAGGCAGCGTTTTACGGTCCAAAACTCGACTTTATGGTGAAAGATGCCATTGGTCGTCGATGGCAGCTGGGAACCATTCAGGTGGATTACAACCTGCCCGAACGTTTCGAACTTGAATATACCGGTGAAGATAATGCCAAACACCGTCCGGTAATGATTCACCGTGCACCATTTGGTTCTATGGAACGTTTCGTAGCGGTGCTTATTGAGCATACTGCCGGTAAATTCCCGCTTTGGTTAACGCCCGATCAAGTTGTTATTCTTCCTATCAGCGAAAAGTTCAACGATTATGCATACGAAGTAGCAAAAACACTGAATGCGCAGGATGTTCGCGTACAGGTTGACGACCGCAACGAGAAAATCGGTCGTAAAATCCGTGATAACGAGTTGAAACGTATTCCGTTTATGCTGATTGTAGGCGAGAAAGAAGCCGAAAACGGCGAAGTTTCTGTTCGCCGACAAGGTGAAGGCGATAAAGGCGCTATGGCAGTTGATGAATTTGCTCAATTGGTTATCGATGAAGTAAATTCGCTCGTAAATAAATACTAATACCTCACCCCTAATCCCTCTTCCATAGGAGAGGGGAACAGAGAAAACCCTGCTATGAATCATGGCGGGGTTTTTTATGGTTTTCTTTTTATTGAATTATTCGGAATGATTATTTTTAGTAACATATCGTTATAAAATATGTTTAACTACGCGAAGTCGCGAAGAGAAACTGAAGTACATCGAAATTCTATTTTTTTATTTTTATTTTTTTTCCAGAACATTGTAAGTGTCTTTTTTTTAAAAATTGATGCCTAACGGTTAAATGAATTAAACCGTGGAGGCTACAATCGATTTAGCAATCATATTACATGAAAAGCTAAAACGGGCAACTGAGTTTGAATTAAACGCTGAACCGGTAAATTTTATACCGTATTTTATGCCTGGTCTTTTACTTTATAACGAAAGATTTCATAATTTCTTCTCCAACTGATACGTAATTCTCAAATTGATTTAATTCACAAGTAAAAGTTAGTATGTAGGCTTTTTTGTTCTCAACCCAAAAAAATTGTAGCCATTTAAACTCAAATTGTCCTTGCTTCCCTGTGTAGATTACTCGCTGAAATTCCTTATTTTTATCGGTTAATCTTTTCGATTCTAACAAATTACCTTCAGTTATCATTGTCTTAATCTGACTTTCTGAAATTTCAACATATTTATCAAGATTAATGTTTTGTCCCCTTAAATCCTGAATCAGTAAATTGACATTCTCTCTGAATAAATCTTGTTGAGAAGTCTGTTTTGATAATAGAATAAAACTCATTCCCATTTGTCCGGATTTATCTATCTCAAACGTGTCAGGATATTGAATAGAATAATCAGATTCATCTAACGATTTCCAATTTTTTTGAATTGCAGTATTTACTTCTGTTTTTGTTTCTTTTTGGGAAGATTGTCCACAAGCAACAAATGCTAACATCAAGGCGAAATATCCAAGTAAATGTAATTTTTTCATTTTTATCTGTTTTGTTTATAATTTATCAGTCTGAATTTTGTTTAGTAATCATGTTTGCTGGCTGAACTTATGCAGTTGGTAACTATGTGAACATTAACCTATCAACTATGCAGAAACTTGCAAGCGAGAGCGTAGCATACCCAAGTACATAACTCTCCAATTGCTAATTAGCCCTTGACGGACAAAGTATTTTTCATTCTTTTGCAATCCATTCGTCTTTTAATATTGCAAATACTAAATCATCAACCCACTCATTATTAATAAATAAACTTTGCTTAAAGTGAGCTTCCTTTCTAAAGCATAACCGTTCTATTAATCGAAGCGAAGAATTATTACGTGGGTCTAAAGAAACTATGATTCGCCGTTTGTGTAACTGAGTGAAAATAAAATCAATTACAGTTTTTAAAGCTTCTGTGGCAAATCCCTTTCCATGATAATTTTTATCGAGCGTACAACCCAACTCTACCTGAAATCCATCATTATCAATAAAATGAATCCCAACATCCCCAATAAGTTGATTGTTGCTTTTTTTTATTATAACAAATTGAAACCATGTTTCAGGTTGATTAATTTCTTGAGAAGTTTTATTGTTTATAAAATCATGTACATCATTAAGTGTTTTTGGAATCCATCCTTGATATTGATTTATAAAAGAATCTGACCTATAATTAAAAACCGGCTTTGCATCATTTAATTGAATTGGCCTGATTAATAATCTATTCGTTTCTAAATTGTTATCCATTGGTTCTGAAATTCTTATACATACAAACACTATTTAAATTACCAACGTATTGACCAAAATTATCAATTTTGTGATAATTGAGTTTTGAATAAAATCGAATGGCTTCCGGTTGTTTTATTCCGGTTTCAAAAATCGCACCCAAAAATCCTAATTCAGAAGCCCATTGTTCCAACTCACTTAAAATCAATTTTGAAATTCCGCTACCTCTATAATCAGATTTAACAAACATTCGTTTTATCTCAACTTTGTCGCCTTCATAAATTTTAAAACACCCGCAACCAACAGGAATTGAATCATAATAACCAACAACAACATTATTAATGGAGTCAATAATATTGAATTTATCATATTGTGCTTGAATTATTCCATATCTTGAATTCAGTTCAAAATCCAGCAATGAAACTAATTCTTTAAAATCAACATTCTCACTATTTGTACGCACTAAATTAATCATGATAAAATTAGTTTGAATCTATATTATAACCTATATATTGGCAGGGTTTTAACGTGTTGCACAACGACCGAGGCTATGGGCACGGGCGGTTTGCGGGCGTATTCGCTGTCGCACAGCGACAAGGCGAATGCGGGCGCAAAACCCGCTAAGTGCACGTCAGCCAGCCTGTGAACATAGGCGTGTGTTATGCCC
>CAYONE010000016.1:48508-55023 GCA_964405245.1 uncultured Paludibacter sp. | reverse complement strand
GAGAGGGGGACAGTTTAGTGCAAGTAGAAAATTTAGCGCGTAACTGTAAATACAATAATTTCAATCACTTAAACTTGCGAAAGTTGAGTATATTAATATAATCAATCCATAAATTAATCAGTATTTGAACCGTTACCATTTCACATTTATTAGTACAACAAAGATAAAATTAAACTATTATTTTTACCGATTAATTGAACAATTTCATGTTTGAATTGTTAAAGAATTGATTAATCGGGATAACATTTTTCTATATCCCGAAATATGTTATATTTGTAAAATAAATCAATCTATTCCGATTAAATATAAAAAAATATTATGGTTTTTGATGAAAAAATGATAAATGAAGTTTATGCTCATTTGTCAGAAAAAATTAATAAAGCAAGAGAAGTATTACAACGTCCACTAACACTAACGGAGAAAGTTCTTTATGCTCATTTGGACAATGTACAAATTATAGAGAATTTTAAACGAGCTGAAGATTACGTTAATTTCTCGCCCGACCGTGTGGCAATGCAGGATGCGACTGCACAAATGGCTTTGCTGCAACTGATGAATTCGGGTCGAAAAAAAGTGGCTGTACCTTCTACAGTGCATTGCGATCACTTAATTCAGGCGCACATTTCGGCAAATGTAGATTTGGCAACTGCTAACGATACAAATCGTGAAGTTTATGATTTTCTGAGCGCAGTTTCTAATAAATTCGGTATTGGTTTCTGGAAACCCGGTGCGGGAATTATTCATCAGGTTGTACTTGAAAATTATGCTTTTCCTGGAGGAATGATGGTAGGAACAGACTCCCACACTGTAAATGCAGGTGGTTTAGGAATGATTGCTATTGGAGTGGGTGGTGCTGATGCTGTTGATGTGATGGCAGGTTTGCCTTGGGAGTTGAAAATGCCAAAAATTATTGGTGTGAAACTTACCGGAAAACTTTCTGGTTGGACATCGCCAAAAGATGTGATTCTGAAATTAGCAGGAATTCTCACAGTAAAAGGAGGTACAAATGCAATTATTGAGTATTTCGGTGAAGGAACAGCAACACTATCTGCTACTGGAAAAGGAACAATTTGTAATATGGGCGCCGAAGTTGGAGCCACAACTTCAATTTTTCCTTTCGATGATAAAATGGCGGCATATCTTAAAGCTACAGGACGTGAAAGTATAGCTTTGTTGGCAGAAAATAACAAATTGAATCTTCAGGCTGATCCGGAAGTTTTGGCCAATCCAGATAATTATTATGACAGATTAATAGAAATAAATTTAAGCGAGTTAGAGCCTTATGTTAATGGTCCTTTTACTCCCGATGCTGCATATCCGTTATCTGAATTTGCTCAGATAGTAAAAGAAAAAGGCTATCCGCAAAAAATGGAAGTAGGACTGATTGGTTCATGTACAAACTCATCTTATGAAGATTTAACCCGTTCGGTTTCCATTGTAAAAGCTGCTAAAGAAGCAGGTTTGAAAGTTGAAGCTCAATTTATTATTAATCCCGGCTCTGAACAGGTACGATTTACCGCCGAACGCGATGGTATAATATCAGAGTTTGAATCGGTTGGAGGAGTGGTAATGGCAAATGCCTGTGGACCTTGTATTGGTCAGTGGAAACGAGAAATTGATGTACCCGAACGCGCTAATTCAATTATTACATCTTTCAACCGCAACTTTGCAAAACGCGCCGATGGAAATCCAAATACACATATTTTCATTGGTTCGCCCGAAATGGTTACAGCACTGACAATTGCCGGCGATTTGACTTTTAATCCTATAAAAGATACTTTGACCAATAAAAAAGGTGAAAAGGTAAAACTTGCTGAACCAGTTGGTTTTGAGTTGCCAGTGAAAGGCTATGCGGTGGAGGATGCAGGTTATATTGCTCCCGTTGAAGATGGAAGTAAAATTGAAGTTAATATCAATCCTGAATCAAAACGTCTACAAAAACTTGAAGCATTTAAAGCATGGGATGGAAAAGATTTAACAGATCAACCTTTACTGATTAAAGTTAAAGGAAAATGTACCACCGATCATATTTCTATGGCAGGGCCATGGTTGCGTTTCCGTGGACATCTTGATAATATTTCGGATAATATGCTGATTGGCGCTGTGAATTTTTTCAACGATAAAACAAATGCTGTGCTTGATCCTGAAACCGGTGAATACACTGCAGTTCCAGCATTGGCGCGTAAATATAAGGCACAAGGTATTGGCTCTATAGTGGTGGCTGAAGAAAACTATGGTGAAGGTTCGAGTCGCGAACATGCCGCAATGGAACCGAGACATTTGAATGTAAAAGCTATTTTAGTAAAGTCATTTGCCCGTATTCATGAAACAAACCTAAAAAAACAGGGAATGCTCGCGCTTACTTTTGCTGAGAAAAATGACTACGATAAAGTGCGCGAGGATGACAAGATAACAATTCAGGGATTAAATAAATTTACTCCCGGTAATAATCTGACTGTAGTTTTGAATCATTCTGATGGAACTTCAGAACAAATTGAAGCTGTACATACCTACAATGATGCACAAATTGAATGGTTTAAAGCCGGAAGCGCTTTGAACTCCATGAAACAATAAAATTAAAAACAAAAAATATTATTCACAATTAAAAGTCAGAATATATGAAAAACAAGTATTTAATTTATAAATTATCCGAGTCAATTAAACGTACAAGTAAAATTGACAAGGAACTATTCTCTAAGTTTGGAGTAAAACGCGGACTGCGTAATGAAGACCATACAGGAGTACTTGCGGGATTAACCCGTGTAGGTGATGTTGTTGGATACGACAAAAAGGAAGATGGCAAAGTTGTGGCAATTCCAGGTAAGCTTTTTTATCGTGGAATTGATGTTGAAGAACTTGTTCTTGGACTTCAGGCTGATAACAGATTAGGTTTCGAGGAAACAGCTTATCTGTTGCTTTCCGGTGGTCTGCCAGATGCTGAGGATCTCGAAACATTCCGCAAATTGCTTGCACAAACCATGCCGCTCGATCATCGTACTACAATGAGTATTCTATCATTGCGTGGTAAAAATATCATGAATATACTCGCTCGAAGTGTGCTCGAATTATACGTTTATGATGAAGATCCTGATGATATTTCAAAAGATAATCTTATAAATCAGTCGATAAATCTTATTGCAAAATTTCCTACCATTATTGCTTATGCCTACAATGTTCTAAGACATTCGCAACAGGGACGCTCACTACATGTGCGCCATCCGGACGAAAATAAATCGGTAGCTGAAAACTTCCTTTACATGATGAAAGGTAAGGATAATTACACAGAACTTGATGTGAAGATTCTCGATCTCGCACTAATTTTGCATGCCGATCACGGTGGAGGTAATAATTCAACTTTTTCGGTACGTGTAACAAGTTCAACCGAAACTGATACATATTCGGCAATTGCCGCAGGTATTGGTTCGTTAAAAGGTCCTTTGCATGGTGGTGCTAACTTAATGGTAAATGCTATGCTCGACGATATGAAAGAAAATGTGAAAAACTGGAAGGATGTAAAGGAAGTTGATGAATATCTGACGAAAATTCTTAACAAGGAAGCTTTTGATCGTACCGGTCTGATTTATGGTATTGGTCATGCTGTATATACTGTCAGCGACCCACGTGCAGGCTTGCTGAAAGATATGGCTCGCGAACTTGCAAAAGAAAAAGGGCGGGATAAAGAGTTCGCGTTTATGGAATTGATTGAAGAACGCGCTATTAAAGTATTTATGAAATACAAAGGTGATGGCGCTAAACAAACCTGTATCAATGTTGATTATTATTCAGGGTTTGTTTATGATGCAATAGGACTTCCTAAAGAAGTGTTTACACCTCTTTTTGCTATGGCTCGTATTGTTGGATGGACTGCTCACCGTATAGAAGAATTGAACTTCTCAAGCAAACGTATCATTCGTCCTGCTTATAAAAATGTACGCGAAAAGCAATCTTTTATTCCAATAGCAAAGAGATAAAAGCCTTATTCAATATTTCTAAAACATATTAAGATTAAATTAAACTAAGTTGTTGTTCTAAATTAGTTTATATTATTCGAACTTATCATTATCTGTTCGGAATTACACCTAACAGGTTTTAAAAACCTGTTAGGTGTAAATAGTTTTTCTAAACTAAACGATCTGAATAGTACATGTTAATTCTGATCACTTACATAATAATAAATACTTAAATAATTAATTGAATGCTCTTTAAAGTCCCCCATTTGGGGGATATATTGAGTTTTGAAATTTTATGAATAAAATAAAAGTACAAAATCCCGTTGTAGAGCTTGACGGGGACGAAATGACCCGAATTATCTGGTCGTTTATTAAGGAGCAACTGATACTTCCTTATCTTGATTTGGATATTAGATATTACGATTTGGGCATTGAGAACCGTGATGCAACCAATGACGAAGTAACAGTAGAAGCTGCAAATGCCATAAACAAGTATAATGTGGGTATTAAATGTGCTACTATTACTCCCGATGAAGCGCGTGTAAAGGAATTTGGTCTGAAAAAAATGTGGAAATCGCCCAACGGTACATTGCGTAATATTATTGGTGGAACCGTTTTTCGAGAACCGATTATTTGTTCCAATGTACCGCGTTTAGTACCGGGCTGGACACAACCTATAGTAATTGGTCGTCATGCTTTTGGCGATCAGTATAAAGCTACCGATGTAGTTCTTAAAGGTAAAGGAAAACTGAAAATGTCTTTTACTAACGAGGCAGGTGAAACACAGGAATGGGAAGTTTTTGATTTCAAAGGTGATGGCGTAGCGCTTTCGATGTATAATACCGATGAATCAATATATGGTTTTGCAAAATCATCATTTCAGGTAGCGCTTGAAAAAAAATGGCCTTTATATCTTTCAACTAAAAATACCATTTTAAAAGCATACGATGGGCGTTTTAAAGATATTTTTCAGGAAGTTTACGAAACTGAATTCAAAACAAAATTCGCTGAAGCAGGCATAGTATATGAGCATCGTCTTATTGATGATATGGTCGCAGCTTGTCTGAAATGGAACGGTGGTTTTGTGTGGGCTTGTAAAAACTACGATGGCGATGTGCAGTCCGATACAGTTGCACAGGGATTTGGGTCTCTTGGCTTGATGTCATCGGTGCTGGTTACACCCGATGGAAAAACTGTGGAAGCGGAAGCTGCTCACGGAACCGTAACGCGTCATTACCGTCAACACCAACAGGGAAAAGAAACATCTACCAATCCAATAGCATCAATATTTGCATGGACACGCGGTTTGGCGCATCGCGGAAAATTAGATAATAATCAACCACTTATTGACTTCTGCCATAAATTGGAGCAGGTTTGCGTGGAAACGGTAGAAGCGGGACAAATGACAAAAGATTTGGCAATGCTTGTACATGGCGATAATATTTCACGCGCTGATTATTTGAATACGCATGAATTCCTAGCTGCAATAAAAAGCAATCTTGATAAAAAACCGAATTAGCGTACTTGAAACAAAAAACTGGAATTTGAACTTCCCTAACATAATAGGAAGTTTAATAATTCAAAACATAAAAGGACTGAGTTCGGAAATTACCCGGACTTAGTCCTTTTAGTTTAACTTTGATTCAAATATTTTTACAGAAAAAGTATTATTTCCTATTTCAGTTTCAAACCAAATAACCGTAAATGTGATTGTTCTGTGTAGTATAAAACCGTTTTATACGGTTTGACATGTTTTGGCTGAATGTGTAGCAATTATATACACTGAACTAAATTGGCATCTCTTTTCTTATTGATGCCGGAATTATTTATTTCATTACTTTATTGCCCATTGGTAATACAGTTTTTCCGGCTAAATCGTTAATAATAATTCCGGTCATCATATACCAAGCAGCGAAAGCACAAATTATTAAATCAATAGCTGCGGCAGTTTTAAGTTCAGGAAATCCAAAATGCTCAAGATCAAGTAAAATGAATCCTAATAACAATGTTGCAAAAGTAAAAACCATGGCTTTGTGAACTCTAAATGAAGCAATAAACATGATTAATGTATATAAAGTCCATGCAATGAGGTAAAAGCCCACATCTGAAGTTTCGGAAACATAAATGCCAAAGTGATTGAATAACTTAATTAAACTTAGGCCAATCCAGAAAGCACCATACGATACAAATGCGCTGTAACCGAAATTATTACCCATTTTTTGTTCCTGTAATCCGGCAATTAACTGTGCCAGTCCGCCAAAAATTATACCCATGCCCAGCACAGGACCCCAACCCATAAGTCCGAGATTGTGTAACTGAAGAAGAAAAGTTGTCATTCCAAAACCTGCAAGACCAACCACCGCGGGATTACCGTTTTTCATTCGCTTAAAAAATTTTAATTCATTATTATTGTTGAATTTGGCGCGAAATTACTAAAAATGTGTCAATTTTCCATACTTCAAAATGTGTGTTTTCGAATAATATGTTTTTTGCTTAAAACTTTTCGTAGTTCTGACGAGTTTTACAGGGTTATCAAAGTGAATTACAAGTAATATATAGCTGCTT
>CAYONE010000016.1:0-48498 GCA_964405245.1 uncultured Paludibacter sp. | reverse complement strand
TTACATAATTTCTATGTAAACAACAAAAATTTGTTTCACTAAAACATTTCTCATTAAATTAATGTTATTTCAAAAATATAATTTTAAAAAATAAAATTTTATGGGTAGGTATTTTGTAATTATTTTTCTTTTTGGATTTCAGTTGTTGAATGCTCAAGTCCGTTATGGAATTGTTGGAGGGATTAATTTTCCGTTCGTTCGTAGTGATTTTTCAAATATCAGATCATTACCGGTTGATAAAGGAGGCACCAACATGCTGCTCGGATTTCAGGCAGCTAAAAATTTTGGCGATAATATTACTTTGCAAACAGGTTTGAGCACATACAAAACCGGTTTAACTTATAGCGAGTATAACGGATTTTATGGTGTCGAATTTGATCAGTTCAATGTTTCAAATGTAGTATCACTTCCATTTAATTTGTTTTATAATTTTATACCGAAGGATGAATTTGGAGATCTGGATTTGAATTTTACTGCAAGTTTGGGCATAGGAGTTTATGGAAGTTATTTGTTAAGCGGGAAAATTACCGATGAAGATGGCAATGTAACTAAGGCCACTTACGGTAATATGAAACGGTTTGACTCAGGAGTAAGTTTTATTGGTAAAGTTACAACATTAAATCATTTTGATGTAATTGTGAGTTATCATTTAGGATTATCAAATCTATTAAAGTCAGGGACTGGAAATTTAAGTTTTGATGCCTTGTTTATGGGCGTAGCTTATACGTTTTAATAAATTATTATTCAGATATTCAAATATATAAAAAATATACAAATAAAATAATGCAGGATTTATTGGTGGGAAAAACTTGATAAATTGTTAACTTTTTAATTGTTATTTCGGGGCTTTCAGATATAGATAAATGCCAATTATAAAAAATACGAAATTAGGCAACCAAACTGCAACTAAAGGAGACAGAATTCCGCTGACTGAAAAAGTGGTAGTCATGGTTGAAAATAATATATACAAAGAACTTAAAGCAAGTCCCACACCCAAATGCAAACCCATTCCGCCTCGAACTTTACGTGAAGAAAGTGACACACCAATCAGTGTCATAATAAAAGCAGCAAGTGGCATTGAAAACCGCTTGTAATATTCATCAGAAAAAGCCTGAATGCTTCCAACACCACGCTCTTTTTGCCTCTCGAGATAATGTGCAAGTCGCGGAATGGTCATTTGAGCGCTTTCTTTCGATGTTATAAAAAATTCTTCCGGCTGAACATTAATTACAGTATCGAGTGCCTCTCCCTTGGTTACAGTTTCGTACATTCCATTAAAATCTCGCTGTAACCATGTATTCAGTTTCCAATGATATGCCGAGTCCCATTGCGCAGTTTCGGCGGTAAGACGTGAGGTAAGTGTTTTGCCTTCAAATTTCTCCAATGAAAACCGATAACCTCTGTTTTCAGATATTTCGTAACGTTCAATATACATTATTACTCCTTTCTCAACTTCCATTTGAACATTTCGGGCATTATTTTTCTTAAATTTTTTGACGTACTGATCTTCAAAAGTCAACATTTTTCCGATAGCAGGCGGAATTACATAACCACCGAGTGTAAACGAAATGGCAAAAATTACAAAAGCTGATAAAAAATATGGCATCATCAACCTGCGGAAACTAACTCCACTCGCTAACATGGCAATTATTTCGGTATTCGAAGCAAGTTTTGAAGTGAAGAAAATTACTGCGATGAAAGTAAAAAGTGGCGTAAACATATTCATATAGAACGGAATAAAATTCAGATAATAATCAACAACAATGGTTTTGAAGGGTGCGTTGTTGTCAAAAAAATTATCGAGTTTTTCACTTAAGTCGAAAACCACAGCGATACTCAAAATCAGAATAATGGAAAAAAAATAGGTACCCAGGAATTTCTTAATGATATACCTGTCGAGTTTTTTTAATCCTATTTTCCGAAAATCGAATTTCATTTACGTAATTATCTGAAGTGTTTAGCGGGTAAAATTACAAAAAGAATCGAGTATATTATAATCTTTGGCCAAGTTGCAGAACTATAGCTTTCTTCCAATCCGTGAAATCACCATTTAATATATGTTTACGGGCTTCTTTCACTAGCCACAAGTAAAAAGCAAGATTATGAATAGATGCAATTTGCATGGCAAGCAACTCCTTACTCACAAATAAATGGCGAAGATAAGCTTTTGAATATACTTTATCAACAATTGAAGTGCCATTTTCGTCAAGTGGAGAAAAATCATTTTTCCACTTTTCGTTTTTCATATTCATTATTCCCTGCGATGTAAAAAGCATACCATTTCTGCCGTTACGGGTTGGCATCACACAGTCGAACATATCCACGCCACGTTCAATCGCTTCAAGTATATTAACAGGCGTTCCCACACCCATAAGATATCGCGGTTTATCCGTAGGCAGAATTTCGTTCACAATCTCAATCATTTCGTACATTTGTTCCACAGGTTCGCCTACTGCCAAACCTCCGATAGCATTACCTTCGGCATTTTGCGAAGCAATAAACTTAGCAGATTCTTTACGCAAATCGGGGTAAACACAACCCTGAACAATAGGAAAATATGCCTGTGAATAGCCGTATTTAGGTTCTGTTTTATTGAAATGAATTATTCCTCGTTCGAGCCAGCGATGCGTTAGTTGCATCGACTTTTTAGCGTAATGGTAATCGGCAGTTCCGGGCGTACATTCATCAAAAGCCATTATTATATCGGCCCCGATTGAACGCTGAATTTCAACAGCTTTTTCAGGAGTAAACAAATGTTTGCTTCCATCGATATGCGATCGAAAGTTAGCGCCATCTTCGGTGAGTTTGCGATTTTCGGTTAGCGAAAAAACCTGAAAACCACCGCTATCGGTTAATATTGGTCGATCCCAACCGCTGAATTTATGTAATCCACCGGCTTGTTCAAGCACATTAATTCCCGGTCTGAGGTAAAGATGATAAGTGTTTCCCAGAATTATTTGAGCATCGATGTCCTGTTTAAGTTCATGAAAGTGGACAGCCTTAACCGTTGCAACCGTACCAACGGGCATAAAAATAGGTGTTTCAATAGTGCCATGGTCGGTTGTAATTTTTCCGGCACGCGCGCTTGAATTTTTATGGGTAAGTTCTAATTCAAATTTCATTTTTCAAAGTTGTACTATTCATAAAATATTCAGGAAGTTCCCAAGTATTTTTTGACCGGCAATACTCGATTTTTCCGGATGAAATTGTGTAGCGTAAAAATTATCCTTATGCAAAGCCGAACTGTATTCGTGAATATAATTGGTTGTAGCTATGGTATATGCTGATTTCTCTGCGTAATAACCATGCACAAAATAAACGTATTCGTTTTCATTTATCCCTTCAAATAAGGGCGATGTTAATTCATAAACATTATTCCAACCGATTTGCGGAATTTTAAATCCCTTGGTATCCGGAAATTTTAATACTTTTTGATCGAAAATTCCAAGGCAATTCGTGTTGTTTTCCTCAGAAAAACTACACATAAGTTGCATTCCCAAACATATACCCAAAACAGGTTGATTCAGATTTTTAATTAACCGATCAAGACCTCTTTGAGTTAAATATTTCATTGCCGATGAAGCTTCGCCTACTCCGGGGAAAATCACTTTATCGGCAGAAACTATTTCTTCATGATTATCAGTTACAATAGCCGAAACACCCAATCGTTCAAGCGCAAAAAGCACAGATCGGATATTTCCTGCATTATATTTAATTATTACAACTTTCATTTGTTGAAGTTACGAGCAATAAGTTATAACGGAATTTAAAAAAAATAAACCTGCTTCAGATAAGCAGGTGCAGATTGAAGAATAAATTATCGAATAATTTTATTCGTAGCAGTATCGGGAAAAACAACAGAAGGTTTAAATGTACGTGCTTCTTCCATTTCCAGCATTGCAAAAGCCATGATAATTACTATATCGCCGGGCTGAACCAATCGGGCAGCTGCGCCATTTAAGCATATCACTCCCGTGCCTCTTTCACCCGGAATTACATAGGTTTCAAAACGAGCGCCATTGTTATTGTTGACTATGGCCACTTTTTCGTTTGCAATTATGTTGGCTGCATCCATCAAATCGGTATCAATTGTTATACTGCCTATATAATTCAGGTTCGATTCGGTAATGGTTACCCTGTGAATTTTCGATTTTAATACTGTAACTAACATTCTGATTTTGTTTTTACTTGGTGAATTTAGTTTTAATATCTGATGTTGTCAATCAATCTCACCTCTCCACAAAAAACCGCTACGCATCCGATAGCCGGACGAGTCCAGTCAGTAACTCGTTGTAAGGTTTCAACATCCACTATTTCGAAATACTCAAGGGTAAGTCCTTGCGCATTTTTTATTTTTTCCTCCACAAATGATGTTAAATTATCTGGCGACATTTGTGCGACAAAGTTACGACTTTCGAACAGAATACGCGATATTTGAACAGCATTTATGCGGTCAGCGTGCGATAATCGTTCATTACGGCTACTCATAGCCAAACCGTCAGATTCTCTCACAATAGGGCAATCAATAATTTCGACAGGCAAATTCAATGTTTTTACCATGTGATGTATTATTGCCAATTGCTGAAAATCTTTATCGCCAAAATATGCTTTATCAGGTTTTACTAAATCGAAAAGTTTGCTCACAATTTGAACAACACCATTGAAATGTCCGGGACGAAATTTTCCTTCCATAACTTTATCAAGTCCATGAAAGTCGAATTCGAATGTATTTTCTAGTTCATTTGTTGAATACATTTCGCTCACATTAGGACAAAAAACAAGGCTGCATCCCGCTTTCTCAAGCATTTCAAAATCCTTTTTTGTGTTGCGTGGATATTTTTCGAGATCTGTCTTGTTGTTAAACTGAGTAGGATTTACAAATATACTAACAGCACAAATATCATTCTCTGCGATTGCTTTCTCTACAAGTGAAATATGACCGGCATGTAAAGCTCCCATTGTAGGCACAAAACCCAACGAAAGTTTCTTACTTCTGACTACGGCTAATTCCTGAAATAATTCCTGTGTATTATAAATAATTTTCATTCCAAATACATATTCATAAAAATCAATACCATTTCAATTACATTTATCAAAATTAAACATCTGATATCTGAAAAAAGTTCTGATTTTTGAAGTTGAAAAAAGCATTAAAACAATTTTGACTTTATAGAAACAAAGCGGCTGCAAAATTACAAAAAACTTTTGTGATTCAAGCCCTTTTAAAGTTTGAGCAAAACCATTACAATTAATAAGTGCAAAACAATGTCAGAGATACTTAGAAGCACGAACTTTAGAGTAGTGCAAGGTTAAACTTCCATAACAAAAAGATAGAGTTAAATTAAAAATCAAACACATAAACAACTGACATATTGATAAATAATTAACTTCATACCATGTACTTTGTTTGAGAAATGCAAAAAAACGGAACATACTGATTAACATTTGCCAAAATGCGCTTGTTTATTTCCCATTTTTTTTATATATCTTTGCATAACAAATCAAAAACAAGTAAAGCATTACACTAAATGCGTTCAAAAAAAGTTAATAAGGTCTTGTATATTTCACAGGAAATTTACCCTTACTTACCGGAATCTGAAATTGCAAACATGGGCAGATACCTGCCTCAGGCAGTTCAGGACAGAGGAAAAGAAACCCGCACATTTATGCCCCGCTTTGGCGCAGTTAACGAGCGCAGAAATCAATTACATGAAGTTATTCGATTATCGGGAATGAACCTTATCATTGATGACACCGATCATCCTTTGATAATAAAAGTTGCTTCGATTCAGGCAGCGCGCATGCAGGTTTATTTTATTGATAACGAAGACTATTTTCATCGTAAAAACACAGTAAGAGACATTAACGAAGTAGAATTCGATGACAATGATGAAAGAACAATTTTTTTTGTTCGGGGTGTAATGGAAACTGTTAAAAAACTCAGGTGGACACCTGATGTAATTCATTGTTTAGGTTGGATGACAGCTCTTGCACCGCTTTACATTAAAAAAGCATACAATCAGGATCCTTTTTTCAAAAATTCTAAAGTGGTTTACTCTGTTTTTAACGATGAATTTAAAAAACCATTCAGACCGATTTTTTCTGAAAAACTGATTCTTGAAGGTATTGAAAAAAAACATGTTAATCAGGTTAAGGATAAAATTATCGATTTCAATGCGCTTACAAAGATGGCTATTGATTTTTCAGATGGAGTTATACAATCTGTTCCTGAAATTAATGATGAAATAACACAATACGTTCAGGAGAAGAAAACTAAATTTTTACCTTACACCAATTCAGAAGATTATGCCGACGATTATCTCACATTCTACGAAAACATCTGATATTCCGGCTTAAAAAAACAAATTTATCTTTCACATAAATGAAATTCCTACGATTATTACAGACAGCATTTTTGTCGGTTTTATTTATCTCCTGCACAGGCGATTTGACCGATATCGGCACTTCTATTCAACCTTCTTCGGATAGAATATCAGTTTTTGCCGAAACATTTTACCCTGTTTCAGAAAATTATTTTATTGATAGCTATACTTCGCGTCCTGATTCATTTCTGTTAGGCACATATTACGATCTGAAGTTCGGAACGACACATGCCGACATTTTTGCACAGGTTCAACCTCCATTAAACTTCAATTATCCCGAAGGAGCTAAAGCTGATTCTGCTTATGTAATACTTTACTATTCATCTTGGTTTGGTGATAAATATTCGCCTATGGAAGTAAATATTTACGAAATGAATAAAGGAACTTTCGAATATACCAAGCAATACAAGTCGGATATTAAAGTTGAGGATTACACCGATATGAGCAATTTGATTGGTAAGCGTATTTTTACTGCAAGTGATGCAGTAATCAAAAGAAGTGATACAACAAGAATTGTATTTAAACTAAATAACGATTTTGTAAAAAGATTTTCGGCTGTTCTTTCGAAGAAATATACAATAAACCAAGAATTTTTAGACTTCTTCAAAGGTTTTTACATCACGACTGATTTTGGTTCTGCATCGATGCTGTATATCAATCAGATTGATTTGAAATTCTTTTTTAATTACAAGTATTATAACCAGGAGGACGGTGATTCCACACAAGTAAACACCTATGTTACATATCCAGCAAATTCTGAAGTGCGTCAGGTGAACCGGGTTTACCATCCGGATAAAGCACAAATAATTGAACAAATGCAGCAAAGAGATTCAGCTACTTTTGTGGCTTCACCTGCAAATGTATATACGCGTGTAAAAGTTCCATTGAATTATTTACGCAGTAAAATGAATGTAGGTAGTCAGAAGCTTTACATAAACAGAGCCCAAGCAAAATTTTATATTGAAGATCTCGCGACAGATACTGTTGACCATAAAATAGTCAGTAAAATGTTGATCATTAAAGAATCGGCTTTTGATAGATTTTTTAGTAAAAGGGAACTCCCTTCGGATAGTTGTGCGATAATCGGCACATTAGGCAGCGAAATAAACAGCAGCAGTAGTTACGACTATTTTTACAGCTTCGATCTTGCAGGAATGTTGTCAGCAGAATACAAAAACTCCGAAGATAAGCTAACTAACCTGCCTGATACACTGAACTTGCTGCTTGTACCAGTATCTATTACTTATAACAGTAGTAGCGCCATAGTTCAGGTTAAGCAACAAAATCTGATGAATGCTGTAACTCTAAGTTCGCACAAGAGTGTTAAGCATCCCATAAAAATTACTACTGTATTCAGTGGCTTTTAAATTGAAAGATAAAATTCAATGCCAATTTTGAATTAATAAAGTTTTATGTGATTTTGTAATTAATTATCCCGATTCAAATAAATTACACAAACAAAAAAGCTGTCAGGAAAAATATTTTTCATGACAGCTTTTTTTATAAGTTCTAAAATGCAATTACTTCGATAAATGTTCTTTTACTTTATCGTTGTGTACAATTTCTTCCTGAAACATATATGCGCCTGTTTTAGGTGATTTCACCATTTTAATAACTTTAGCATACGCTCTTCCTTCTCCGCTTTGCAGAGATGCTACCGCTTTCTTTGCCATGATTCAGATATTATTTAATTTCTTTATGAACAGTTACTTTTCTCAAAATAGGATTGTACTTTTTAAGTTCCATCCTGCCCGGTGTGTTTTTTCTGTTTTTTACTGTTACGTAACGCGATGTTCCGGGCATACCGCTTTCTTTGTGCTCTGTGCATTCCAGAATTACCTGTATGCGGGCTTCTTTGGTTTTCTTAGCCATTTTTATTATTCCTCCTCAGTTAAGCGTATAAAAATCCTTTTTCAGCGGCTTTTTTAATAGCCACATCCAAACCTAATTTATTAATTGTGCGTAAGCCTGCAGCCGACAGTCTAAGACTAATCCATGTATCCTGCTCAACCCAATAAAATTTTTTGGTGAATAAATTCACTTCAAAAGTTCTTTTGGTACGGCGTTTTGAGTGCGAAACATTGTTTCCACGCATTGCACTTTTACCGGTAATTTGACAAATTTTTGACATTTGAATATCTTTATTTATGTGATTTTATTTTTTCTCAAAAACAGTTTGCAAAATTACACCTTTTTTCCGAAATAACAAGGGATTCGCAAACAATTTATCAACAAATATTTATAATAATCCTGATTGCTGTTTTTGTTATATATTCTGATTTAGTATTTGAAATATCAGAACAATAACTTATTCATTTAAAGTATTATTAATATAAAACTTCTTTAATCATAAGCAATGCAGCCTGAGTAGTTCGTTCGATAATTTGTGCACGTAAACCATTAAATCTGAATTCCCTGCTTAAATTCTTGTTGTTGAAATTTACTGCTATCCATACTGTTCCTACCGGTTTTAACTCTGTGCCGCCAGTTGGCCCTGCAATACCTGTAGTGGCAATAGTTACGTCTGCTCCGGTAGCCATTTTGATACCCGTAGCCATTTGCTCTGCAACTTCACGACTGACAGCGCCAAATTGCTTAATGTCGCTGCCTGACACGCCGAGTAAATTAATCTTTACATTATTTGAATAGGCTACAATTCCTCCCGCGAAGTAAGCTGAACTTCCGGATACTGAAGTGATATTTTGTGCTATATTTCCACCTGTGCAACTTTCAGCAACTGCGAGTTTTAATTTTTTTTTGATAAGTATATTCCCAATCAACATTTCAAGTGGTTCATCGCTTGTTGATACTACCGAACTTCCAAGTATTTGCAAAAGCAGAGCTAACTGTTGATTCATTTCAAACTCAAGTGCAAGCATATCCTCGGCATATCCGCTGAGCCTTAAACGTATGATGCTGTAATAAGGCAAATAAGCAAGATGAATGTGTTCAGGTAAAGAATTTTCCCAATCTATTATTTCAAGGGCAAGAGCCGACTCCGGATAGCCATAAACCTGAACAGTTTTGTGGAGAATAGCGGGAGTTTTGAAATATCTTTTAAGACGGGGAATTATTTCAGTACTCATGGAGTTTTTCATCTCATAAGGTACACCCGGCATCGAAACTACAACTTTTTCATTTCTTTCGAACCAGGTTACTGGCGCAGTGCCTACAGGATTTCGAATTACAGTGCATTTATCGGGAACCATAGCCTGACTTGCCGTAAGTTCGTTCATGGCACGCGAGCGGTTTTTTAATAAATGTTCTATATCTCTGTAAACCTGTGCATCGAATACAAGAGAAGCATCAAAAAACTTACACAATGTATGTTTGGTAATATCATCGCGGGTAGGTCCAATGCCACCCGTCATAAGCACCACATCTGCTCTTTTCAGAGCGTCTTCAAGGGCATTAACAATGTGAGCTTCACTATCGTGAACCGAAGTTATTTGGGCAATTTCGAATCCAGCATTATTTAACTGAGTTGCCATCCATGCCGAATTTGTGTCAACTATCTGACCAATCAGTATTTCATCGCCTATAGTAATTATTTCTACCTGTGGCATAATATTAAATTTGATTTACTAAAAACAATATTTTGTTAGCGGTTTTTTACTTGTTTAATTCCTTGGCAGCTATTTCAAGTTGATTATACCACTCTATACCAAAACGCCGTATCAAAGGTGTTTTCAGAAATTTGTAAACCGGAACTCCAAGCTTTTCGCCAAGCAAACAAGCATCGTTGCATATTTGCCATTTATGATAATTTACAGCCGTAAAATTTTTATATTTTTGGAGACGAATGGGGTATAAATGACATGATATTGGTTTTGGAAAATCAGTTTTTCCTTCGATAAATGCTTTTTCAATCGCACATTTACATATGCCATCTTCGTCGGAATAAGTAAAAACACACTCTCTGCCATCAATAATTGATGTTACAGCTTCATCTTCCTCATCGTAATAAAATATGCCCTGACGGTCGATAATTTCCAAAGCTTTTTCCGACAAATCTTGTTTGATGACGGGCAAAATTTCATTGATTATTTCAATTTCATCATCGTTGAGCGGTGCGCCTGAATCACCTTCGATGCAACACTCGCCTTTACAGGAATTCAAATCACAAACAAAATGTTTTTCGAGAACATCAAAACTTACTACAGTATCATCTATTTGAAGCATAATTATTTGAATATTAGAGAATTATTTCTCAGGTTCTCCTCCTTTGAGTACAGGCAAGCCCAAGTGATATTTTACTGCAACTGTACGTGCTACAATTATAGCACCGGCTGATATAATTTGTGTAAGTTCATTATTGAAATTGAGTTTAAAACATACAAGGTAAATTACACCTCCAATAACACAAGCAAGCGCATATATATCTTTACGGAAAATAAGAGGAACTTCGTTAATTAAAATATCACGTAAAATACCTCCTACAGTTCCTGTAATTGTTCCCATTAAAATCGCAACCCAAAACGGATATCCAATTGCAAGAGTTTTTTCGATACCTACAACAACAAACAACCCCAAACCTATTGCATCAAAAATAAAAAATGTATTATTTAGGCGTATAAGATATTTCCCAAATGACATTACAAGTAGAAGCGCGACACCGGTTACAATAAGATATGACGGTTGAAGCATCCAAAATGGAGTAACATCAAGTAATATATCCCTCGTTGTTCCACCTCCGATGGCTGTAATTAGCCCGATAACATAGGCACCAAATAAGTCGAACTTTTTGGCAGAGGCTAAACGGATACCACTAACAGCAAATGCAAGTGTACCGACATAATCCACAAAATCAATGAGATGCATAAAAAGATTTATTATAAAAACAAAGCGTATCAAACTTTTGTCAGGATTGATACGCCGTAAATAAATAAAATTATGTTTTTACCCTAACAAATTTTCATCAAGGGTATTTTTAAGTATTTGCCCGAATTATTGATTGGTTTCGGTTTCCTGAGTTTGATTTTCATCAGGTGTTTCGCCGAAGCCCGGTGCTACTAAGCCCGGTTGAGTCTGTTTAGTACCCTGAACCTGATTCGTAACTTCCGATTCTTTTACCTTTGTATCATTGTTGTCAAACGCAACCGTTGCTACAGAAAGTACAATAATAAATGCTGCAAGAGACCATGTGGCCTTTTCGAGAAAATCAGTTGTTTTACGAACTCCCATGATTTGATTCGAAGAAGAAAATCCGGAAGCTAAACCACCCCCTTTTGAGTTTTGAACTAAGACAAGTAAAGTCAATAGAATTGAAGCAAGTACAATAAGAATTGTTAATAAAACGTACATATAATGGTTATTTTTTAATGTTTGCTAATACTTTTTCTAAAAAACGAATTTGGTCTGCAAAGTAAACACTTTTTTTCGGATTTATCAAATTTAATTTCTTCAATATTTCAATAGCTTCGGCATATTTTCTTTCACTAATATACTTTTTTGCCTGCTCTTCGGTAATGTCTTCTTTTCGGGTTTCATTCAAATAATAATCAGGGAGCGAAAACTCAACTTTAGTTTGCTTGTTAACCGAAGTTTCTGACTTTTGTACAGTTTTTTCATTTGATTCATGTAGCACTAACTGGCGGGCTTGTTTCAACCGTTCAGCCAGATTTTTTAGCGATAAGCTAATTTCTTCTTCGTTTGAACCTGCATTATTAATAAAGTCAAAATAACTTCCCTGATACTTTGCAGTTCGTTCATGCTGATTGTTTTCGCCCAAAGGTTTTTTTTCAGGATAAAGATAAAAATAAAACCAGTGTTTATCAGAACAGTAAATTGTAGCCATACGTATATGACGTTCGGTATGAACACTTTTGCTTGATAATAAAGCTTTTGCATACAGCATTTGAGCCTGTGCGAAAAACGGATAATATCCGGTAATTTCTTTTAGCTCAGATGTATGCTCAGGAAGTATTTCGTTTGGATTTTTTAGAAGTTGCAGAAATTCCTCATTTGTCATAATTCAAGTATTAGTTTACATAGTAAAATCACCATTTAGCTACTGTATCATTATAAATATTATCAGTTATATCATCGATAATAAATTTCAGTAATTCGTCCTGAATGGTTGTGAGTAATGTATTGCTATCGAAATTCCGGAATGCTGTATATGACTTTTCGAAATCATCTTCGGGATTTTTTTTGTTACTGAAACGCACATTAATTGTAACAGTTAGTTTGGTTTGTGAAGCATAAGTGTCGGCGCTAATAGCAAGAGGAGTAAGCTGATAACCTGTAATTTCGCCTTCGAGATGCATATCACCACTACGTTTGAGAAGCTGCAAACGAGTTTGTTTTGAATAAATATCTCTTAATTTTTCGGAAAATTCCAGTGCTAATGGAGCATATACTAATTCAGAAGTATTGGTAAAGTCAGCTATTGAAATTGATTTTGTTTTTGAATAATCAATGGATGCACCATTAAATTTATAAGAAATGGAACAGGATGACAAAAATGACAACACTAGTATAAAAACAATTACTCCAAGCAGAGAATTTTTTATTTTAAAAAATTTATTATTCAATTCCATATTCTTTAATTTTTCGATAAAGCGTTCGTTCTGAAATTCTTAACTCTTCAGCGGCCGATTTGCGTTTTCCTTTATGCTTGTCAAGCGCCGATTTAATCATCTGACGCTCCATATCATTTAGGCTGAGTGGCTTATTTTCCGCTACTTCAACATTGTGCAAATCATCATCTAAAATAATTTCCGCATCATCAATATTCAAATTTTGTTTATCTCTGTTTTTTTCAAAATACTCCGCGTTAACAGTAGGAGTAATGATGCTATCAGAATGGTTAATAATGTTCGGGTTATAAACTTTATCAGTTGTATGTTCATTGCTGTACTGACCATTCATGATTTCGTTAACGAGCTTTTTCAAATCGTTCATATCTTTTTTCATATCAAACAATACCTGATAAAGAATTTCTCTTTCGCTGCTAAACGATTTTGTATCAGCCATTCCTGAATTCAAAAGAGCAGGAAGTCTTTCCATTTCGTTTTTCGGAAGATATTGCTGTAAAATATGTGCATTGATTTCGCGTTGCTGTTCAATCACTGAAATCTGCTCTGTAATATTTTTTAGTTGACGCACATTGCCATTCCAATAATAATTAGCAAGCAAAATTTTTGCATCGTCAGTTAGTTTTACCGGAGGCATTCGGTACTTTTCTGAAAAATCAGAAGCAAATTTGCGGAACAATAACACAACGTCCTCTTTTCTCTCTCTTAGCGATGGAACGTGAATAGGCACTGTATTAAGTCTATAATATAAATCTTCACGAAATTTTCCATCGCGGGTGGCTTGCAACATATTAAGATTTGTTGCCGCAACCACTCTAACATTTGTTTTTTGTGTTTTCGATGATCCAACTTTAATAAATTCGCCGGTTTCGAGAACTCGCAATAATCTTACCTGAGTTGAAAGGGGTAATTCACCTACTTCATCCAGAAAAATAGTGCCTCCATCGGCAACTTCGAAATATCCTTTACGATCCGCAGTTGCACCGGTAAACGAACCTTTCTCATGACCAAAGAGTTCCGAATCAATTGTACCTTCGGGAATGGCGCCACAGTTTACCGCAATGTAAGGTCCATGTTTTCGATGGCTGTAAAAATGGATTATTTGGGGAAAATTCTCTTTTCCCACTCCACTCTCGCCAGTAATAAGAACGGATAAATCGGTTGGAGCTACCTGAACGGCAATGTCAATTGCCCTGTTTAAAAGTTCTGAAGTTCCGATAATTCCAAAACGTTGTTTAACGGCTTGTATTTCTGAAGGTTGCATAATTATTAATCAATCTAACTGAAAAAATGACATATTACTGACAAAATTAATGCTTTTTTGATTAAAATCAAGTTTAAAAAAATTAAAATACCTATTGAAAAGTAATTTACTATAAATAGTTACAAGAATTTAGTTACGAGTTACTAGACTTATTATCTGATAGTTAATTAAAAATTATATATCATTAAATACTTACAAATACTTAAATAGTTTTTCTTTTATTTATTTGCAAATGTTGATATTCAGCATATTACTACAATATGGTGTAAATCTGTGTTTAGATGGAAAAAACTAACGAATTAAAAAAAAAGATAATTCGGAAAAGGAGAAGAGATTAAATAAACAAATTTACAGTGGTGCACGCCACTATTCCGGCAGTTTCAGTTCGCAATCTGCTATCGCCAAGTGTTACGGGGATATAGCCAAATTTACTAGCCAAATCAACTTCTTCCTTGCTAAAATCACCTTCGGGACCAATAAGAATCAAAATATCCTTTTTCCCTTGAAGTTCATCCCTGAGTAGTTTTTTCTCCTGCTCATAACAATGTGCAATAAAGCAATCGTCGGCTTTGGTGGATTTAATAAACTGTTCGAACGGAGTGAGTGGATTTAAAATGGGGAAGTATGCTTTTTTCGATTGTTTGGCAGCTGAAATAATGATTTTTTCAAGACGCGATTCATTTACATTTTTCCGTTCTGAAAACCTACAAAGCAAAAGTGATATTTCATCAATGCCAATTTCAGTAGCTTTTTCTATAAACCATTCAGTACGTTCTATGTTTTTAGTTGGAGCAATTGCAATATGCAGTTTGTAATTTCTTTTTCCAAAATCGAAAATCGATTTAAGAATACGAAACCGACAATGTTTAGCATGAGGCAAGGTAATTTCAGCCTCATAAAAACCACCGATACCATCAATAATAATAATACCATCACCAGCCTGTAAACGCAAAACTTTTATAGCATGTTGCGATTCTTCTTCAGAAAGAATGGTGGCAGTGGATATATTGGGACAGTAAAATAAAGTCATTGATTCATTTACTTTATGTTTATTTACTATTTACAATTTTGGTTTCCGGTTTTGAATAGTAAATGGTAAATGAAATAATTGAAAATTAATATATTTCCCCTTTTGCAGCAAGTAAGGTGTTTTTAAGCAACGAAATAATTGTCATTGGTCCAACTCCTCCGGGAACGGGTGTAATGTACGATGCTTTCGGAGCAACTTCATCAAAAGCCACATCGCCTTTCAGTTTGAAGCCCGATTTTGTTTCGGTAGAAGGCACTCTTGTTGTTCCCACATCGATAATTACAGCGCCATTTTTTACCATATCACCTTTTAGAAATTCAGGTGAACCAAGCGCAGCGATTATTATATCGGCCTGAAGACAAATTTCATTCAGATTTTTTGTACGACTATGACAAACTGTAACAGTAGCATCGCCGGGGTAACCTTTTTGCATCATTAACGATGCTATTGGTTTTCCTACAATATTACTTCTTCCGATAACCACACAATTTTTCCCTGATGTTGGAATTTCGTACCGGCGAAGCAATTCAATAATTCCCGCGGGTGTAGCAGACACATAACAAGGTAAACCTATTGACATACGTCCAACATTAATGGGGTGAAAACCATCTACATCTTTTCTGTAATCGATGGCTTCAATTACTTTTTGTTCCGAAATATGTTTAGGTAACGGCAATTGAACAATAAAACCATCAAGGTCTGAATTTTTGTTAAGTTCATCGATTTTGGCAAGTAATTCACTTTCGGTTACATTATCCTCGAAAGTTATTTTTGTTGATGTAAATCCCACTTGTTCACACGATTTTACTTTATGCGCCACATAAGTTTCGCTACCTCCATCGTGCCCAACAATAATCACAGCTAAATGCGGACGTTTTTTCCCTGCTGCCACCATTGTTTCAACTTCATCCGCAATTTCCTTTTTTATCAGTTCCGAAATTGCTTTTCCATCAATTAGAACGCCTAAATCCCCTGATAGAGACTTTTGGTCAGTGCTGTTTTGTGAGTTATTATTCATTTGTGCAAAATTTCTTTTTTCTTAAGTCCCCTTGTGGTGGATTAGGGTGTCGTATTATCTCCGTTTCATCTTTCCTTGTTGCATAGTTGCCATACGCATCATTTTACTTGTCTGGTCGAATTGTTTCAGCAGTCGGTTTACTTCAACAATTGTAGTTCCGCTACCCTTGGCAATTCGGTTTTTTCTGCTTCCATTCAACAAAGTTGGGTTTGAACGTTCTTTTGGAGTCATGGAATGAATAATGGCTTCGATACCTTTAAATGCATTTTCATCAATATCAACATCTTTCAGCGCTTTGCCCATTCCCGGAATCATGGCAGCAAGATCTTTAATATTACCCATTTTTTTGATTTGACTGATCTGAGAAAGAAAATCATTGAAATCGAATTGATTTTTGGCAATTTTTTTCTGTAAACGGCGGGCTTCCTCTTCATCGTATTGTTCCTGAGCGCGTTCCACGAGTGAAACAATATCACCCATACCAAGAATACGGTCGTCCATACTTTCTGTATAGAACACATCAAGTGCATCGATTTTTTCTCCTGTACCTACAAATTTGATTGGTTTATTAACTACAGAACGAATTGAAAGTGCAGCTCCACCACGTGTGTCACCATCGAGTTTGGTAAGTATTACACCATCGAAATCAAGTCTATCGTTAAATTCCTTGGCTGTATTCACGGCATCCTGACCAGTCATGGAGTCAACCACAAACAGAATTTCCTGAGGTTGAATTGCTATTTTAATTGCAGCAATTTCTGTCATCATCATTTCGTCAACAGCCAAACGCCCCGCAGTATCCACAATCACTATATCGTGTCCGTAATCTTTTGCATGTTTTATTGCTGCCTGAGCTATCGAAACTGGATTTTTACTTTCAGGTTGAGAAAAAACTGGTACACCAAGTTGCTCGCCCAAAACTTTAAGCTGCTCAATTGCGGCGGGACGGTAAACATCACAAGCTACAAGTAACGGCTTTTTATTACGCTTGTTTTTCAGCAGATTTGCCAATTTGCCCGAAAATGTAGTTTTCCCCGAACCCTGTAAACCTGACATAAGAATTACTGCAGGATTACCTTTGGTGTTAATGTCCACACTCTGACCGCCCATAAGCATTGCCAGTTCATCATGAACAATTTTTACCATCAGTTGTTGTGGTTTCAGCGCAGTTAAAACATTCTGACCGATTGCTTTCTCTTTAACAGTATCGGTAAATATTTTGGCAGTTTTGTAGTTTACGTCAGCATCCAAAAGGGCTTTACGTACATCTTTTAAAGTTTCTGCTACATTAATCTCGGTGATTCTACCTTCACCTTTAAGTATTTTAAACGACCTTTCAAGTCTTTCGCTTAATGATTCGAACATAATGTTAATAATGCCCCTTGCCCCAAGGGGATAAATTGCTTTATATAATTAAAAAAATTCCTTGGGGTAAGGAATTTAAACGGAATGCAAAAGTACAAAAAAAACGTATTAAAATCAAAAGTTATTTGTATTAATCACTTAAGTAGTTTTGTACTTTATATCTAAATTGTATGAAACAAATATTACAGTTTATAATTGAATAATTTTATAAATCAAGCATCTGATAATTTTTAATTATCTTTGTGCTTCAATTTTTTTTTGAATGATAGATCGCTCATTTTTTAATAAGAAGAAAGTAGTTTTCCATACTTTAGGCTGTAAATTAAATTTTGCCGAAACGTCGGCAATAGGAAAACAACTACTCAATAATGGTTATGCTAAAACTGCACCAGGCGAACAGGCTGATGTTTGTATAATAAACACATGCAGTGTAACAGATACAGCTGACAGAAAAAGCAGGCAAGCTATAAATAAAATACATCGATTGCATCCTAATGCTGCAATTGTAGTTACAGGCTGTTATGCCCAACTCAAACCGGAAGAAATCTCAAAAATAAACGGTGTAAAACTCGTACTTGGGGCAAATGAAAAATTTGATGTTCCCGAATATCTCGAGAATTATTTTAATTCCGGAAACAGTCTGATTGGAAATACCGAAATCAGAAAGGTAAAAGAATTCAAACCATCGTGTTCAAAAGATGATAGAACACGTTCATTTCTCAAAGTTCAGGATGGTTGCGATTATTATTGCACATATTGTACAATTCCTTTTGCACGTGGAAAAAGCAGGAATTCAACCATTGTAGAAACTGTAAAAGCTGCACAGCAAGCCATAATTGATGGAGCGCGCGAAATTGTACTGACAGGAGTAAATATTGGTGATTTCGGTAAAAGCACGGGAGAGAGTTTTTTTGAATTAGTAGAAGCGCTTGATAATTTAGAATACGATGTCAGATTCAGAATTTCATCGATTGAACCAAATTTACTTACCGATGAAATAATCAGATATGTTGCTGTTAGCAAACGAATTATGCCTCATTTTCATATTCCGCTTCAGTCAGGAACTAATGAAGTTTTGAAGCTGATGAAACGAAAATATGATACCGAACTTTTCAGGCATAAAACCGAGGTGATTCGTTCAGTTTTGCCTGATGCATTTATTGGAGTTGATGTTATAACCGGTGTTAGAGGTGAAACCGATGAGCTTTTCGAGGAGTCGTACAAATTCATCGCATCGCTTGATATTTCACAACTACACGTTTTTACATATTCGGAGCGTACAGGAACTAAAATGCTTGATATTGAACATATAGTTTCAAGCAATGAACGGAAAAGAAGAAGTGATATACTTCACGAATTATCGAAAGAAAAAACGTTTTCGTTTTACGAAAAACAAATCGGGAAAACTCAACAAGTATTGTGGGAAAGCAGGCATCATGGCGAAAATATGTATGGGTTTACCGAAAACTACATCAAAGTTGAACGACCTTTCGACCGTAAGCGAATTAATTCCGTTGAAACAATCAATCTTGGTAAATGGAATAAGGAAAAATCCGCTTTGAAAATTGAATAGAATATTCAGTTTTTTAATTCGAAATATTGATAGAAACAAAATTCTGTGCAAGAGAAAAAGGATTACTAAAATCAAAATAAACATTCAAATTGTTAGTTAAAAGAATTATCCCATGTCTTGATATTAAAGACGGTAAAACAGTTAAGGGAATCAATTTTGTAAATCTTACTGATGTAGGCGACCCTGTAGAATTAGGCGCTTTGTATGCGCAAATGGGAGCCGACGAATTAGTGTTTCTTGATATTACGGCTACAAATGAAAAACGGAAAACATTTGCAGAACTTGTTCAGCGAATAGCCCGAAATATTAACATTCCATTCACTGTAGGTGGTGGAATCTCCGATGTAGAAGATGTTTCAGTTTTACTTTCGTCCGGTGCAGACAAAGTATCCGTAAATACTGCTGCTGTGCGTAATCCTCAGTTATTAAATGATATGGCTAATCAATTTGGTAGTCAGTGCGTAGTTTTGGCAATTGACACCAAATTTATTAACAACGATTGGTATGTATTTTTGAACGGAGGCAGAATTCCCACTGAAATAAAAACTACAGAATGGGCAAAAAAAGCTACTGAACTTGGCGCAGGTGAAATTTTGCTCACTTCAATGAATCACGATGGAACAAAAAATGGTTTTGCGATTGATATAACTAAGAAAATTTCAGAGATGGTTAATGTACCTGTAATTGCAAGCGGAGGTGCTGGGAAAATGGAACATTTTACCGAAGTTTTCAAAGATGGAAAAGCTGATGCTGCTTTGGCTGCAAGTATTTTTCATTACAAAGAAATTGAAATTCCTGTATTAAAAAAGTATCTGAAATTAAATGGTATCGATATCAGATTATAAACTAAAAAAAACCTGAGAATCCAAAATTGAAATCACAATAACGCCCATGAATTTTATCAAAAAAATATTGTTTTTCACGACAGTCATACTATTGATGGCAATTGCAGGTTGCGAAGAACAACCTGATTACTTGTATAAGAAAATTCAATTTACTCAATTGGCATCTTTTCCGCCCGGTGGCAGAGCTTCTGCGGTTAGTTTTAGTATAAATGGAAAAGGATTTGTAGCTTTAGGAAGAACCAAAACAAATTCAAATGCCATGAAAGATGTTTGGGCATACAATCCTGAAACTGATAATTGGACGCAAAAAAAGAATTTCCCCGGCACTGCACGTACCAGAGCTGCTTCTGCAGTTGTTGATGGAAAAGCCTATGTAGGTATGGGATATAACCCTGCTGTAGGTCTGTTTGAACCGGCTGCATATTTGAATGACTGGTGGATGTACAATCCTGAAACTGATACATGGACGGCAAGAAGTCCATTTCCCGGCGCAGGACGAATTTCATGTTTTAGTTTTGTTTACGATGGATTAATATACATTGGTTCAGGTTACGATGGACTATACTTCACTAATGAGTTTTTCTCTTATAATTCCACGAATAATACATGGAAAAAATTAAAAAATATTCCTGCGGAAGCTCGTTCAGGACCTGTTGCATGCACTAACGGCGAAAGAATATTTTTTGGTACAGGATTCGATGTTTTTGATGTAAATGACTGGTGGGAATATTTACCCGCGACTGATGAATGGGAGAAAAAACGGAAGATGCCTGATAAGGGAAGAGAAAATGCACTTGCGTTGAATGTTAGCGGGCGATTTTTTGTTGCTACAGGAAGAAATTTTGGTGGAGAATACACTGGCGGACAATTAAAATCGGACATACTTGAATATAATCCTGACGAAAACAAGTGGTATAAACGTGGCAATTTACCTGCTGATGGCAGGGATAATGCCATCTCATTTGTAATTAATAATAAAGGTTATATAGGTTTAGGCGAAAATGATTTGAAATTGATGGACGATTTTTGGAGCTTTGTACCATAATATTTAAAAACGTTAGAATAAATGCTATTAAAAAAACACATACTTCTCATTATTTGTGTAATGCTATTTTCAAATTTAATTGCACAAACTGACACTATTAAATATGATATTTCAATTAACTCCTTGTTATCATCAGGTGATTATTCTCCTTTCTGGTTTGGGGCAAAAAGCTATGGTTTGATATCGACATCGCCATTCAATGCATATACCGCACTAAAAATATCAAAAGACTTTGGGAATAAACAACGTATAATTGATTATTCATTTTTGGCTAATGCTGTAGCAAGAACTGATAATAAAAGTAAAGAATTACTTTTTCATGAATTATACGCAGGTTTAAAAATCTGGTTATTCACATTTTCAGGTGGGTTTAGAGAAGAAATTTTAGGAAATCAGGATTCAACGCTTTCGGTCGGAGGTTTTATGTATTCCCAGAATGCAGCTCCGATTCCAAAAATTTCATTACATATCGATAGATTTAAACCTCTGCCTAATGCTAATGATATTGAAATGAAAGGCGGGCTTTCGCACGGTTGGTTGAA
This sequence comes from uncultured Paludibacter sp., assembly GCA_964405245.1. GTDB lineage: Bacteria > Bacteroidota > Bacteroidia > Bacteroidales > Paludibacteraceae > Paludibacter. Next base: position 26,894 of record CAYONE010000016.1, on the reverse strand, counting down.
CGATAACGTGTATGTTCACAATTTACTTTATCACCATAAATATCTTTATCTGAGAATAAAATATCCCGATGAAAGACTTTGGTTGAATTTTGGTCTTGATCATTCTGCGCAATGGGGTGGTGTATTCCCAGATGGAACAAAAACTGAAGGTAATTTCTCTAATTTCAAAAAAGTATTTTTCGGTAAAGGCGGTGGCATGGAATCTAGTCAAAGTGAACAAATTAATGCTTTGGGAAATCACCTTGTATCGCAAAGTTTTAAAGTTGAAACATACTTTGGAAATTTTAAAGTTGATGCTTATTGGCAAAACCTTTCCGAGGACGGTCCGATTATTTTGCTTTGGAATACGATGAACATACGGGATGGCATTTGGGGTTTATCTGTAAAAAACAAGGATTTCCCTTTCATTAAAGGTTTTTTATATGAGTATATTAGTACTTCTGACCAATCAGGACCATTTCACGATAAAGATGGTGTGATTTATGGTGGCAATGACTGGTATTTTCATAACGGAATTTATTTGACAGGATGGACTTATCGCGGTAGAACTATAGGTTTACCGTTGATAACTTCGCCTGTTTATAATGAAGGTTATTCCGAAGGTAATTTTAGTGTTTTAAATACTAGAGTTACAGCACATCATTTTGGTTTTGAAGGTGATATTAAAGGATATCAATATAAATTTCTTACAACTTTTTCAAAAAATTACGGATTGTATATAAAAAGATTTCCTGAAATGAAACCAAACACTTCGTTACTTTTGGAGGTAAATAAAGACTTTCAGAAACTTGGTGGAATCGAAGGAAAATTATCGTTAGGCGCGGATTTTGGCACTTTGTATGGAAATACTGTGGGAGCAATGATAAGTATAAAGAAAAAAGGAAATTTATTTAAGTATTGAATTATTTATCCGAAAAAGCCGTAAACAAAGATAATCAACACATTGATTATTAAAGCATAAAACGGAATACTGAAATCGCGCAATGAAAGTTGCGCGTTTTCTTTTAAATATCGTTTAAGAAAGTAAAAACAAATACCGCCTGAAAAAATCCCTACAATAAAGCCGCCCAAAACATCTCCCGGATAATGTACGCCTAAATATATACGGGAATAGCCTGTTATCAATGCCCAAAGCACGACTGAAACAGTAAAAATTTTATTTCTGAAAATTAATGCTGTTAGAAAAGCGAAACCCATAGCATTGGCTGAATGTGAAGATACAAAGCCATAACGTCCGCCAATATAACCTCTTACGGTATGTACAAGTCCGGTTAGTGACTCGTCCTGCGAAGGTCGTAAACGTTGTACAAGTTGCTTTATCAAACCCGACGAAACTTGATCGGCTATTGTTAACGCGACAATCAGACTAAGAATAATCCATACCGATTTTCGTTCAGATAACTTAATAATCTGATAAACTACAGCAACATAAAAAGGAATCCAGATAAACTTATCGCTGAATAGAAACATGAAATTATCGAAATAGTCATTGTAAAATCCGTTCAGGAACAGAAATAGTGAAGTATCCGTGTTATTCAGAATTTCGATAATATTTGACATTGGTATCTTTATTTTTTAAATATTCTCGATATTTTCTGTTTCTATCCACCCAATGTCACCGTTTCCAATTTTAATTTCACTCCAATTGCCGAGAGTTCCTTTTACTTTAACTTTTGTACCTTCGTGCAACTGAAACAAATCAGTACCACTGCGGTCTGGCGAACTTTTTACTATAACTACTCCTGATATTATCACTGCTTCATCGTGGTGAAGTAACTGATTTTTACGGATGCCGGAAAACACCAGCGTAACTACCGAAAGAGCAAATATGACAACGCCAGCATAAAACGACATTTTACGGATAGAATAACTGCCTGAGAATAAAAACAGGAAAACAGCAATAAGCGCAACAACAAAAAGAATTAAACTTATAAAAAACCATTCATCTGGAAGTAAATATTTCACTAACAAATTTGTCCAGTTTTTAATGAAGAAATCGGGAACTTCTACTATATTATCAACAACTTTAGCCTGAGCAAGCTCAAGATTATTTTTAGCATCTTCAAAATATGGACGAATACGCAAAGCTCTTTCATAATTCAGTACAGAAAGCGCTGTTTCATTAAGCTTATAGTAGCAGTTTCCCAAATTATAATAAATCTCAGCCGATTCTCCCTGCGATTTTAAAATTGAATTGTAAAGCTCCGCTGCTCCACTTAAATCATTTTTCTTATAGAGTTCAGCAGCTTTCTCAATGTCAGGCGTTTGAGACGAAAGCGAAGATGTCGCAATAAATACCGAAAATATCAATAATATGAGTTGTTTCATTTGAGTATTTTTTTTGAAAAAATCAATGGTCTGATGACAATAACGAGCTATCGTTTATTGAGAACATCCTCAAGTTTACTTATAATTTCTACAGAATCATTGTAAAGATTTCCCATTTCTGATTGTCCTGTAGCAGGTGCATATCTCGCAAACTCGCATGTATCAAGAATATTATGTACATTCATAATCAATTCATCGGAAACACCTTTAGCGCTTAACTCAGCTTCAACATTTCCTTTATTGAGAGATGCTAGCGGAATCGAAAGTTTATCACTTAAATAAGTCCATACCGCTTTCAATACTTCTTCGTAAAAAAGTTCCTTTTTGCCTTCATTAAGAAGTTTACCTGCATTTTTCAATCTTTTTGTTGCTACTTTGTTTGCTTTTCTATTTTTTATGTATTGAATATTTGCATTATCTTTTATACTTTTACGGAATACAAAGAAAAGTATAAGCGAAATTAGTAAAGGTATAAGATACAACAACCAACCAAGAGCCGTACCAATCAAGAAATCTGAGGTTTTCTTAAATTGAATGTGATTAGGAATTATGTATCTGATATCCTTTCCAAGTTGTTTAACATCCTCTTTCCCCGTGTAATTTCCTGCAACCACCTGATTGTCGGTGCCGGAACCTTTCAAAACTTCAATATTGTATTCAGGCGTTTTCAGCGTTTTGTAATTTTTTTCGTTTGTATCGAAATATGAAAACTCCGACTGAGAAATGGTATATTTTCCCTGATGACGCGGAATAACCATATATTCAATTGTTTTTGTTCCTGAAATACCCGTGGCTGTAGTTTTAAAATTGTTTACTACTTTCGGATCGTAAACATCAAATCCATCAGGGAACTTGAATTCAGGATTTTTAATCAGCTTCATATTTCCGCTTCCTGAAATTACTACCTTAATAGTTATCGCATCGTTAGCATTAACTTTTTGGGATGAAATCGTAGAACTGAGTGAAAAATTTCCTACAGTACCGCTAAATGCAGAAGGCTTACCCGCTACAGGTAAAGGTTTTACTTTAATTTTTGCTGATGGAGCAAAAATATTGCGCGAAACGTTAGAATATGAATCAAAAAAATCATCAAAAATACTGCGAACAGCAGCGCGATTCTGCACTCTGATAATAGCCTCGAAGTTTGCTCTGTCAATTAATATTTCGCCCGACCGCTGCGGGTAAAGAAGAACCTGATAAAGCACTACAGTACCGTAATTGCGACCATTGTAGTTTTCGTACGAAAATTGTTTGTTTTGCGATTGTTCAATATCCTGCTTCAGAAAACCCTGAAAATCGGGCATCTTTTTATTGTTGACACTCACAACATCAACTAAAGTATAAAGTTTATAGGTAAGCAGCACAGCCTCCTGCTCATAAACTTCAGCTTTCGATAAAGAAGTTCGGATAAAAACATCATCGTCCGAAACACTTTTTGAAGAACCTCCCGAAGACTGCGATTGTTGATTTTGCTTTCCAGAAGATGGATCATCAGCAGGTAAAACTTTTATAGTAAGACTATTAGTAGTGTATTTGTCGCCGCCAACAGTTATACTTGCCGGAGGAATTGAAAAAGTGCCGGTTTTTGAAGATAAAAGAGTGTAGGTATATGAAATGGAAACAGAAGAATTTGCTTTTCCGTTAACTATCTGATAACTTGAACTTCGGGATTCGAACGGACCTGCAAGAACTTCAAAACTTCCAAAATCAGGTACACGCAAATCCTTTCCTGTAGCATTTACGGTATAAACCATCTGAAATGGCTTATCAACTATTACAGTTCCGGGTGCTGTTGCAGTAAATCTTACAGGTTCATCAGCAAAAAGCTGAATTATTCCGGTAATTAATAATAGTAATGTTATTATTTTAAATCTCATATTTTTTTAGATATACAAGTTAGTTACAAGTTACAAGTTAGTTACAAGTTACGAGTTACGAGTTACAAGTTACGAGAAAAAACTTTATAAACTTTATGAACTTTTTGATCTTTATAAACAGTTCAAACCTTTCAAACTAAAAGCTAAAGAACCATTTTACCAATCTTTTTCAGCGCTTTTCTTACCTTTAGCAGCTTGTTTTTTCGCTTTTTCCATTGTGTTTTTTTCATCCTGCATCAAAGCCTCAAGAATTTGTTGTGCATTTTCTTTCGACATTTTCGGTTGCTGTGGCTGTGGTTTTGGTTCAGGTTTTTCCTCATTTTTATCCTGTTCCTTTTCATTTTTTTTATCATCTTTTTTATCCTGTTGCTGTTTTTTTAACAAACTCTGGGCATAAGCAAGATTGTATCTGGTATCATTATCCAAGGGATTTGCTTTCAGCGCGTTTTTATATGCCTTTATACTTTCTTCAATTTTCTTTTCTGAAAGTAAGGCATTTCCGATATTGTGAAACGCCGCAGCAAGTTTAATTTTATCATCTTTTTGCAAAGCTACTGCATTTTGATATTGTTCCAAAGCATCAGTATATTTTTGCTGACGAAACAATGCATTACCGAGATTGTAATTTGCTTCGAACGATTTGTTGTTTTTTAATAAACCTTTTCGGTACGAAACTTCGGCATCGGTAAATTTTCCGGCATTATATTGTTTGTTCCCTGCACGCACATCGTCGCTTTCTTTCTGAGCAAAAGCCAAAGCTGAAAATAAAGTCAGGAACAGTAAAACAGACGGAATCCTTTCAGATATTCTTCCATTAAGTATATTCAATATATTCCTCATTATTTAATTCTTTATCAGTTTATCCTTAATATCAAAAATTTTCAGTTTACTTAATCGTTTATTTCTTCTTTCGAAAACAAAAATATCGATAAATAGTAAAATTAGCGCCAGCATAGCAAATGACTGAAACTGTTCATTGAAATCAGAAAAAACCTGTGATGATAAATCAGCTTTAGCAAGTTTGTCAAGTTCTTTACTTACCATTTTGTAAGCGCTGTTCGAGTTATCAGCCCGCACGTAAATTCCGCTTCCGGCAGATGCAATATCGCGACACATTGTTTCGTTAAGCTTCGATACTACAACATTTCCGGTGTTATCTTTCCAGAAACTCATTGTGCCATCGATAGGGATTGGAGCGCCTTCGGGTTTTCCCATTCCAATTACATGAACGCTAATACCATTTCCCACTGCAAGTTTGGCAGCGCCAACTGCATCGTCTTCATGGTTTTCTCCATCGGTTAAAAGAATTATAGCTCTGCCTTTATCACTTTTTTGCCCGAACGATTTTATAGCTAAATCAATAGCAGACCCAATTGCAGTACCCTGACGAGGTACAAGTTGCGGTGAAATAGTTGAAAGAAACATTTTTGCAGAAATATAATCGGCTGTAATTGGCAATTGAGTATAAGCATCGCCCGCAAAAACAATGAGTCCTACTTTATCGTTCGACATATCATCAACAAGTCTTGAAAGCACTTGTTTGGCTTTTTCGAGCCTGTTTGGCGTTATGTCCTGAGCCATCATCGAGTTAGAAACATCAAGAGCAATCATTATCTCGATACCTTTACGTTTCACTTCTTCCATTTTTGTTCCGAACTGAGGTTGCGCCAGCACAACTGTCATTAAAATGACGACAAAAACCTGTATCCAAAACTTAACATGTGGACGTACAACTGATACATTGGGCATTAGTTCAGCAAGCAACTCGGGATTACCGAAAAGCCGGATGTTCTTTTTCTTTTTTTGAAGATTAAAAATAAATACACCGATTAACAGCGGTATAAAAAGAAGCAGATATAGATATTCTGGATGTGCAAATCTGAACATTGTTAAAAAATCAGAATTAGTTTATTTTTAAATGCCGATAATTTTTATTGATAAAAAACTGAAATAAATTTATGTTTTATGGCGTTTTTCTGAATACAGTGTTGCGCAATAAAATTTCAGTTACAAATAGTAAAAGAGCTACCAAAGCAAACAGATAATACTCTTCATTTTTTTTGTTGTATTCTCTTACATTTATTTTGGTTTTTTCCATTTGGTCAATTTCCTGATAAATATTCCGCAACTTATTATTATCCGTAGCTCTGAAATATTTTCCTCCGGTCATATCAGCTATATTTTTAAGCGATTTTTCGTCAAATTCCGAATCCATTTGCTGATATTGAATACCAAGCGGAGTTTGAACCGGGATATTTACTTTTCCATACGAACCCACGCCTATAGCATAAACTCTTATTCCAAACGATTTTGCAATTTCTGCTGCGGTAATCGGGGCAATGTCGCCGCGGTTGTTTGAACCATCAGTGAGTAAAATGATAACTTTAGATTTTGCTTTACTATCCTTAATACGATTGATTGCATTAGCCAATCCAAGTCCAATAGCAGTTCCATCTTCAATCATTCCGTATTTAATGGCATTAAAAAGATTTACAAGCACAGCATGATCGGTTGTGAGCGGACATTGCGTAAAACTCTCGCCGGAAAAAACCACAAGTCCGATATTGTCATTTGGTCTTGATAAGATAAATTCGGTTGCAGTTTTCTTGGCCGCTTCAAGTCGGTTGGGTTTCAAGTCTTCAGCCATCATTGTACCCGAAATATCTAATGTTACCACAATGTCAATTCCCTCGGTGCTTTCGGTACGCCATGAATTTGAAGCTTGCGGACGTGCCAAAGCTAATACTATAAATGCAAGTGACAGCATACGTAAAATAAACGGAACGTGCATAAACCTTAACTTGTTGCTTTTAGGAATTTTTTGCAACATTAGGTTCGACGATATTTGTATGCTTGCATCTGAATTATACATTTTGCGGATATACCAATATACCGCAGGTATAATCAGAAGTAATAAAAACAGATATTCGGGATTATGAAATGTCATATTAACTTATTTACATTCCCGTAAAACGGGACAAGTTTTACAAATTGCGATTTTTATACGATACTCACAATTATCTTAAAATCGTTTTTTGTATTATTTCAGAATTCAATTTGATACTTTATTTCAAAAAAAACATTGTTGTTTAATTACTCTGTTTTTGTTCATTGTTTTCCTTTGATTCTTCATTGATTTCTTCTGCTTTTTTTGTTTCGTTTACAAACAAATATGCATTTGATAAACTCAACTCATGTTCATCGGGAGTAGCTCTCCAACGGGCAAACTTAACCAAATCGGCAAGCGAAAGAATTTGGCGCAAATGTGAATATGCTTCGCGATTTTCAGAATTAAGGAAACGTAAATGTTCGAAAATCTCACCTGAAGTCATTTCCATTGCCATAACGCCATAAACTTTTTCGATATAAATTCTCAAAACATCGGTTAGTTGCGAATGATATTCTTTATCACGATTTCGCTGCCATGGTTTTTCCTGCTTAATTTTATCGAGTTCGGCAAGCGCAACAATATGCGCAGGCAATGAAGGTTCTGATTTCGATAATTCAAAAACAGGTTTTCGCTGAATGATACGACGCACAAGCACAAAAATTAAAAATGCCAAAACTACGATTAACAATCCGAAAAGAATTTTTATTATCAATCCTTTCCAGTTAAATTTCGGATTAAATACATTTTTAATATCAGCAAGCGCATTCGATGCAGTATCAATTACAAAGGGCTGAACAATTTTTATGGAAAGTGATTTCGACCATACCGTATCAGTACCATTAACAAACGGAAATGGCGGAATGTATAACAGTGAATCTTCGTAAGCTGTTACCACATAACGCTGATTGACTACAATTTGACCATCGGGTGAATTTATGGTGTCGGTTTTCAGGTTTTCAACCAAATCGAGACCGCCGGGAATAGAATCCGAAAAAACAGGTCCTGCTATATGCTGACCTTTACTTTGTGTAATCTCAAAGGTTAAATGTGTATGATTTCCCATCCACATAATTGTTGAATCAATCTTAGCGTTTACAATCACAGGTTGTGCAATTATATTATGCAAAGAGAAAAGGATAAATATCGAAATTAGAAATATTTTCAGAATTTTGGTCATATCACTTTTTAAATAAAAATCATTATCAACAATACTCTTGAATTACGCCCTCATTTTGAAAAGTTTCATCAAAGCTTTTACATAATCCTCGGATGTACTCATCGAAACCGAATCGACACCTGATTTTGTGAAAATTTTCTGCAAAGTAAGCTGACTTTCTCCCCAGGCATGTTTATATGTCGTGCGCAATCGCTTGTCTGAAGTATCAACCCAAATTCGTTTTCCGGTTTCGGCATCCCGAAGTTTTATAAGTCCTACATCGGGCAATTCGGTTTCGCGTATATCGTACACCTGCAATGCCACTACATCGTGTTTGCGGTTAGCAATTGTAAGTTCTTTTTCGAAACCTGCATCAATAAAATCGGAGATAATAAAAGCCGTTGAACTTTTCTTAATGGCATTGGTGAAATAACGCAGCGCCATTCCAATATCCGTTTTATTGCTTTGTGGCTGAAAATCAATCAATTCACGAATAATATGCAAAACATGCTTACGTCCTTTTTTGGGTGGAATAAACTTTTCAATTTTATCTGAAAAGAAAATAACGCCTATTTTATCGTTGTTCTGAATAGTAGAAAAAGCGAGTGTTGCTGCTACTTCAGTGAAAATATCTTTTTTATACTGCGTAACAGTCCCAAAATCGCGACTGCCTGAAACATCAATCATCAACACAACGGTTAGTTCACGTTCTTCTTCAAAAACCTTAATATACGGATGCCCGAAACGTGCCGTAACATTCCAGTCGATGGAACGAATATCATCGCCATACTGGTATTCGCGCACTTCGGCAAAGGTCATACCACGCCCCTTAAAAGCAGTGTGATATTCACCCGCGAAAATATTCTTCGAAAGACCACGTGTCTTGATCTCGATTTTCCGTACCTTCTTTATTATTTCGCTCGTTTCCATAACCCCTGACCCCTAAAGGGGAACTATAATTAGTACATTTCTAATATCTAAAAATAGATTGTCAACTATCAACTGTCAACTACAATTAAGGTACTTCTACTGTATTCAGTATTTCAGTAATTATTTCCTCGGTTGTCATGTTATTGGCTTCGGCTTCGTAGCTTAAACCGATTCGGTGACGGAGTACATCGTAGCATACGGCACGAATATCTTCGGGAATTACATAACCGCGACGTTTGATAAATGCGTAAGCTCTTGAGGCAAGCGCAAGATTGATCGAAGCACGTGGTGAAGCGCCAAACGAAATCATTTCCTTGAGCGATTCAAGTCCGTAATCCTGTGGGAAACGTGTAGCAAATACAATATCAACTATATATCGTTCAATTTTCTCGTCGATATATACCTGCTGAACAACTTCGCGGGCTTTTACAATATCCTGAGGGGTAAGTACCGGAGTTACTACAGGTTTTTCTTTAGATATATTCTGACGAATTATCAATTTTTCCTCTTCTTTCTTCGGATAATTGATAACAACTTTCAACATGAAACGGTCAACCTGAGCTTCCGGTAATGGGTAAGTTCCTTCCTGCTCTATCGGGTTTTGTGTGGCAAGCACCAAAAACGGATCATCGAGTTTGTAAGTTTGGTCGCCAATGGTAATCTGACGTTCCTGCATGGCTTCGAGCAACGCACTTTGCACCTTAGCCGGAGCGCGGTTTATTTCATCGGCTAAAATCAAATTAGCAAAAATAGGTCCTTTTTTAATGCTGAACTCTTCTTTTTTCTGGCTGTAAATCATTGTACCAATTACGTCGGCAGGCAATAAATCGGGCGTAAACTGTATGCGACTGAAATCGCATTTAACTAATTTCGCCAATGTACTGATAGCAAGCGTTTTTGCCAGCCCAGGTACACCTTCGAGTAAAATATGTCCGTCGGATAAAAGACCAATGAGCAATGACTCAACAAGGTGTTTCTGACCTACAATGGTTTTGTCCATGCCCATTATCAGTGCATCTACAAATGAACTCTGTTTTTCGATTCGTTCGTTAAGTTCCCTGATATCAACAGTTTGATTCATAATTTATATGATTTATTTTTTTTGATTTTTCGTGGAGCAAAGATAATGTTAAAAACATGGCTTAAAGTTCTGGTTTAATAACTATTAACCTGAATTTAGATTATTAAGTGATGGAGGGAATTTGCTGTATATTACGGTTAAAAAATGACATACTTACAAAAAAAATACTGTATAACCTGAAGAAATACAGTATTGTTTAATTTTATATCGATTATTGCTTGAAAAAATCTTATTAACTATCTCCCCAAATACTTATTTTGTAATTCTTTAGCTTTATTTATACAATCATGATTGCTTAAATCAATCAACTTGCTGTCAAGTTTTGGAATTTTAATTTTAGTCCCAACGGTTACATTATCCGGATTTTTTATAACATCCATGTTTGCTTCATAAATATAAACCCAGAAATCTTTGCTTCCATAATATTTTCGCGCGAAAAGTGTAAGCCTGCTACCAACTTCCATAGTTTCTATGGCAAGTAATTCAGGTTTCGATATAACCGGTTCTTTTTCAATATTTGATTTCTTTTGCTGTTGATCAATCTGATTTTCTTCAGCTTTTTCAGTTTGTTTTGCAAATAACTCATCTTTTAAGCTTTGTGCAATTGCAAAACAACGAACATTTGAGGTATCGGTAAGCAATGAATCAATTACAGGAATTTTTAGCATAGTACCACGCTTAATATCCGAAGAATCAGAAATTTCATTCATGTTTGCTTCGTAAATGTAAATCCAGAACGCCTCATTTCTGTAATACTTCTCAGATAATTGTCTTAAACTTGTTCCTTTTTTTGAACGTTCCAATGTAATTACTTCAGCATATTCTCTGTTTTTTTTCAGCAGATTTTCAAAAAATAAGTCTTCTTTAATCTTGGTTGAATCTATATCAGAAATAATTAAAGTATCAGGCGATAAAACAGTCGCTTCAGGTAAAACATTTTTGGATGGAACAAAAGAACTTATTGTATCGTTAACAAATCTGTAAAAATTGAGATTAAAAAAATACATTATTATTATTGTGCCTGCAATCAGAACAGCGCCTGATAGCCACCATACAAGTTTACCGCTTTTTTGTGTTTGAATATTTTCTTGTTTTCCGGCAATTAATGCTGTAATTTTATTGGTTTGTTCATTCGATTCTTTTTCTACAGGAGCATCAACTTTATCGTTTACGTTTGTTTCCGGTTTTTTGTTTTCGGGTAGCTTTGTTGCGGTTGTTAAATCCTGAGGTTCAGCAATGGGGTCAGCTATGTCAACAATTGGCAATAAATCAAGATTATCAGAATTCAGAGTATGATCAGATTCTTCATTTTCAGTTTTTGTTTCTTCATTTAACATCGATGTAATACTTTCCTGCGCATCAACTTCAACTAATTCTTGTTCTTTCGGTACTAAATCTTTACTTTCTAAATCAGATTTTTCCTGATGCTTATGATTAAGCTGATTAATTTCCGATAAAATATTTTTAATTTCGAGGGCTTGTTCGTTGATTATCCTGAGCGGACCACTTTCTGGTATTGGGTCAGTTTGAGACTCATTTAACGCTACAGGAAATAAATGCGCGAAAGGTTCGTTCACAAGTTCTTTTAAACTTTCATCGGGCGTAAAAACTACCTTATTATACCCCTCGAGAACAATTTCATCACCTGTATTTACGTTCACACTTTTACGCGGATTGTTCCACTGCAATTTCAGCGTACCGAAATTTTTAATTTTTAGCGGTTCGCCTGCAATTAAAGTATCTTCAATAATTGGCAAAAAGACTTTAAAGAATTCTTCAACTTGTTTTTTGCTGATGGTTAATTTCGCCGAAACCAAATCAACAATTTCCTGAATATTGATTTTTTCGTTGCTCATCATTCTTTTGTTGTGTTAATTTTATCTTTCAGCGTATTGCTTTGTTTGAAATTCACCACAAGTTTGGGTGGAATTAGTGTCCGAATTTGCGTAGCCGGATGAACAGAAAGCCTTTCTTCTTTTTTACGAACCTCAAAATTTCCGAAATTATGCAGCCCAATGGTATTTCCTTCGCTCAATTGCTCTCTGAAAACCATAACAACGGTGTCGAGAATATTTTCAACTTCCGGCTTCTTCAGGTTCATTTTGGATGCGATTTCCGCAATTAATTCCTTGTGATTCATAATATTATTTTGTATTACTTTAAATTGTTTCAGAGTTTCAGAGTTTCAAGTTTCAATGTTACGTGTTTCGCCTTTACTCTATTCAATTTCATTTTTCCATCGTAAGGTTTGGATTATTTTTCTTTTTCTTTTTTTTTAATTATCTTCATTTATAGTTTTACATTCGACTTGAACCTTTATTCTATAAACTATAAACTACTTTCCATACAAATCAAATTCAGCAGCGCCAACAATTTCAGTTTTATAAAATTCTCCGATTCTTACTCCTTGCGTATCGGCAGGAATCAATACTTCGGGATCTACTTCGGGCGAATCAAATTCGCTGCGTCCCACAAAATTATCTCCTTCAAGCCTGTCGATAATTATTTTCAGCACCTGACCCACTTTATTCTGATTCAATTCAGCAGATATACGCTGTTGCAGCGCCATAATTTCGTTCAATCGTTCCTGTTTTATTTCATCGGGAATGTTATCCTCATACTTTTCGTAAGCATGTGTTCCTTCCTCATTGGAATATGCAAATGCTCCGAGGCGGTCGAAACGCGCAAATTGCATAAATTCTTTCATTTCCTCTATATCCTGGTCGGTTTCGCCGGGATGTCCTACCAACATGGTTGTGCGCAGATGAATGCCCGGAACTTCCTTACGGATACGGCGAATCAATTCATAAGTTTGCTCCTTGGTAATGTTTCTTCGCATTTTTTGCAACATATTATTGCTGATGTGCTGCAATGCAATATCAAGATATTTACATACATTATCGCGTTCGCGCATCACACGCAAGATGTCATACGGAAATTGCGCGGGATAAGCATAATGCAAACGAATCCACTCCACTCCCGGAATATCCGAAATACGTTCCACTAATTCCGGTAATTTTAACGCTTTGTATTTATCGAGACCATACGATGATAAATCCTGTGCAATCAGGTGGAATTCTTTTACACCTTTTGCCACCAGATTGAGCACTTCTTCCTCAATATCCTCCATTTTGCGCGAACGATGCCGACCGGTGATTAACGGAATTGCACAGTACGAACACATACGATTACATCCTTCCGAAATTTTAATGTAAGCATAATGTCCGGGCGTTGTGAGCGAACGTTCGTTGCGCAAATCGGCACGAAATTCCTGACCTAAATCCGTCAGAATATTTGTATAATTAAATTTTCCGTAATACTTATCCACTTCGGGTATCTCAGTTTCAAGCTCTTTCTGATAACGTTCGGACAAACAACCCATCACAAAAAGTTTGTTGTTCTTCTTTTTATGATTTGCAAATTGCAATATTGTATTGATGCTTTCTTCTTTTGCATCTCCTATAAAGCCACAAGTATTAATAATCACAATTTCACCATCGGGCTTCTCAGCATCATGACGTACTTTATAACCTAATGCATCAAATTGTCGCATTAGCAATTCCGAATCCACTAAGTTTTTCGAACAACCGAGTGTTACTACATCTACAGTTCCTTTTATTTCTTTTTTCTTTGCCAATTTTGGTTGATTGGTTAATTGGTTAATTCGTTGATTAGTTTTCTGTCGTCTGTCGTCAATTCTAATCAACTAAACAGAGAATCCACAAATTCTTTTCGGTCGAACACCTGCAAATGTTCCATTTTTTCTCCTAAGCCAATGTATTTTACCGGAATTTTAAACTGGTCGGAAATCCCGATTACCACACCACCTTTGGCAGTACCATCGAGTTTTGTTATGGCAAGCGCATTCACATCGGTAGCTTTTGTAAATTGTTTTGCCTGCTCAAACGCATTTTGACCAGTTGAACCATCGAGTACTAAAAGTACTTCGTGAGGCGCATCGGGAACGATTTTCTGCATCACATTCTTTATTTTGGTAAGCTCATTCATCAAATTCACCTTATTGTGAAGTCGTCCGGCTGTATCAATAATAACCACATCCGCATTGTTTGCTTTAGCGGAAGCCACTGTATCGTAAGCTACCGAAGCAGGGTCGGATCCCATTTTTTGTTTAATCACCGGTACGCCAACACGCTCGCCCCAAATTACTAATTGATCTACAGCAGCGGCTCGGAATGTATCGGCAGCGCCTAAATACACTTTTTTGCCTGCTTGATGAAAGTGATATGCTAATTTACCTATTGTAGTAGTTTTACCTACGCCATTTACCCCAACAACCATAATTACATAAGGCGTTGTTGGTAATGGACTATCGAAATCCATTGGCATTTCTTCATTATTCTCGGCAAGTAATCCGGCAATTTCATTTTTTAAAATGGCATTTAACTCCGATGTTCCTACATATTTATCACGTGCAACGCGCTTTTCGATACGCTCAATTATACGAAGCGTAGTTTCTACTCCCACATCCGAAGTAATCAGAACTTCTTCGAGATTGTCGAGCACTTCATCGTCAACTTTCGATTTTCCTGCAACAGCGCGTGTTATTTTTGAAAAAACACTTTCTTTGGTTTTTGCCAAACCTTCATCGAGTGTCTCTTTTTTTGCTTTATTGAAAAAATCAAATAATCCCATCTTTAATATTTATAGTTTTGAATAATAGACATTTATACAAATTCAAAAACTGAATTTTTCAAAATCGTTTTTAAATCAAATATTGATATTACAAATTATTGAAAGTTCATTTTGAACAATTTACAAAATTAATCCTTTTTCCTGACTTAACAGTTAAATAAAATACGGTTTGCTGAAAAAAATAGGGTTTAAAATGTGAATAGCTTGTTGTTTTTGTTACTATTCAGCCCCCTAACCTCCTAAAGGGGGAATGTTGAAGCAGTAATTAGCATTTATGCGCTAAATTTTGATTATTTTTTATGTGAAAATTACATTTTAATTCTTTGCGATTCTCTTTAAAGCGCCAAGTGAAGCACTTATTAAAGTACTGGATATTTACCTTTTTTCGTTTATTACCAATTTACAATACTTCGACAATAAAATATGTATATATCTAATTGTCAATTATTTAAATAATAAATATCAATTATAGAAATTCTTTGCGTAGTTATAATCACGCAAATGTCACATGCCGATTTATCGGTAGGCGCTAAATCGCAAAATAAAAACACAGTTATTTGATAATCAATTATGACAATTTGACGCAAAGAGAAAACTTAACAGTTTTCTTAGCGTCTTTGCGACTTTGCGTAAAATATATACATTTTACCGAACCATTGAATTTACTAAGTTCAAATTTGAAAAATACATTTGACAGAATATGATTACAACTATACGGAACTATCCATAAAAAAACAAAATCAACAAATCTTTAACCATCAATTAATTAATATATTTTAGCATATAAATGCAGAAAATATTGAAACTTTTTATTGAATTTACTTGTTAATTGTAATCTTTTCAGTACTTTTAAAAATCAAAAAGAAAAATATAACATCATGAAAATTCACGAATATCAATCGAAACAAATTTTTTCACGTTATGGAATACCTGTAACAAAAGAACAGGTATGTTACTCTCCGGATGAAGTATGCGAAGTAGCAGTTAAATTAGGATTTCCGGTAGTAGTAAAAGCACAGGTACATGCAGGTGGCAGAGGTAAAGCCGGCGGTGTTAAATTAGCCCGAAATTTGGACGAAGTACGCGAAGCGGCCAATAAAATTCTTGGTATGGACATAAAAGGCTATACCGTTGAAAAAGTGCTGGTTGCACAGGGAGTTAAATTCAACTCGGAATATTATGTTGGTATGACCGTTGACCGGAACACAAAAACGGTTTTGTTTATGGCAAGCTCCGAAGGCGGAGTAGAAATTGAAGAAGTTGCCAAAGAAAATCCCGATGCCATTCATAAATTCAGCATAGATCCATCGCTTGGAATGACTGATTTTCTTGCCCGTAAAATTGCATTTAAACTTTTTCCGGGATTTACGCAGGTAATTCAGGCTGTGGATATTTTTCAGAAAATGTATCAGATTTTTATCGATACTGATGCTTCATTGCTTGAAATAAATCCGCTTGTAATGACTGACGATGGAAAACTTTCAGCACTCGATGGAAAAATGAACTTCGATGACAATGCGCTTTACCGCCAGCCTGAAATTGCTTTACTTAATGAACCAGATGCTGATGAAAAGAAAGAAATTGATGCCCGCACCAAAGGATTATCCTACATAAGGCTCGATGGAAATATCGGTTGCATGGTAAACGGCGCCGGACTTGCAATGGCAACTATGGATGTAATAAAACATCACGGAGGTTCTCCCGCAAATTTCCTCGATATTGGTGGCAGTTCAAGTCCCCAAAAAGTTATTGATGCTATGGACATTTTGCTTGCCGATAAAAATGTTAAAGTGATAATGATAAATATTTTTGGCGGAATTACCCGCTGCGATGATGTAGCACGGGGATTAATTACTGCGCTCGATCAAATGAATGTGGATATTCCGATTGTTATCAGACTTTCAGGTACAAATGCCGAAGAAGGACTCAAAATAATTAAGGAAAAAAATCTTCCCACTGTGGGTTCACTAAGTGAAGCAGCTAAAGAAGCAATCCGAATTGTAAATACATTACAATAAAGAAATTTAGCCCCCCAACCCCCTAAAGGGGGTGATTTGGAGCGTCATTTAGGTTAATTTGTATATAAGCGGTTTTTGATACATATAAATTTAAGAAATATCAATTTTGAAATTAAAATCACACTTGTAAATACCTTATGATATGCTGATTTGAAACAAAATAATTGAGATTTCAACAGAATAATAAAAATAAAATTAAGCAACAAACACCATGAGTATTTTAATAAATAAAGACACAAAACTTATTGTTCAGGGTATTACCGGACACGATGGAAGTTTCCATACGCTGAAAATGAAAGATTACGGTACCAAAATTGTTGGCGGAGTTTCTCCCGGCAAAGGAGGACAATTTGTACATGATATTCCTGTTTTTAATACCGTTGATGATGCGGTAAAAGCTACAGGCGCTAAAACCTCGGTAATTTTTATTCCCGCTCCACTTGCAGCAAATGCAATGCTTGAGGCTGCAGAAGCAGGAATAGAATTAGTAATCTGTATATCGGAAGGCGTGCCAACAATTGATATGATTAGAGTGAACGAATACTTCGCAAAAAAAGGCACAAAACTAATCGGAGCAAATTGCCCTGGATTGATTACTCCAGAAGAATCACTTATAGGGATTTTACCGGGAAATATTTTCAAGAAAGGAAATGTGGGATTAATGAGCCGCAGTGGTACACTTACTTATCTTATGGTTAGTTTACTTACTAATAGTGGATTAGGACAAAGTACTTGTGTTGGTATTGGCGGCGATCCTGTAGCTGGATTGTATTATATCGAATTACTTGAAATGTTTGAAAACGACCCCGAAACCGAAGCAATAGTGTTGATTGGCGAAATCGGTGGTGATGCTGAAGAAAGAGCAGCCGATTATATAAAAAATCATGTTACAAAACCTGTGGTGGCATTTATTGCCGGACAGACTGCTCCTCCGGGAAAACGTATGGGACACGCCGGAGCTATTATTTCGAGTGGTTCAGGAACTGCCGAAGAAAAAATCGCTGCATTCGAAGCTGTTGGCGTACCTGTAGCCCGACTTCCAATAGAAATTCCGGAACTAGTAAAAAAGAAACTCGCAGAAAGAAAATAAAAAATCTACCCCCTAAAGGGAGTTAGGGGGCTATTTTTTTTCCTTCAAATCTTCCTCGTTATTCCATAGGACGGAATGCTTTCCTGCCTGAATTTATTAACCGATGTAACCACAAATGTATAAGTTCCTTTCAACTTAATGTCGATATCTTTTAAATCGATACAGTTTTCAGTTGTACAAACTATTATATTCGAAGGGTCATTCAAATCGCCTACTTTTTTGCCTTTAAAAGCATATACTACATAATATTTAATAGCGCAACCACCATCTTCGTTCACCTCGTCCCAAATCAGAAATGTATCGGTGTGATCTTTAATTATTCGCATATTTAGCGGTTGAGCTGAAGATTCGCCGGGAAGAGTACGGTTTACCGGACATAATGCCGGATAGTGATAAAAGTTAGTTTTCAAACTGTCATTTAACCCATGCAAATTTTTCATAAAAGTTCTCGCGCTGAAATAAGCCGAGCCATCCACTTGTGGATATTTTGAATTCATACGCAACTGACGCGCAATTTCATTTGGTTTTTGCCATGCGGTTACCTTACCGTTTTCGAGCGCTGAAACATAATGTCCAATATATAGATTTCGTCCGTAAGAGTTTTCGCTCCACCATTTTATTAAAACTTCGTAATCAGCAACTTTTTTTCCGATTTCCCAGTAAAGCTGTGGAACCACATAGTCTATCGTTCCTTCTTTCAACCATTTCAGAATATCAGCATATAAATCATCGTAATTTTGAACGCCTGCCTGTGTTGCAGATCCGCGTGGGTCACTGCTTTGGTTACGCCAAACACCAAAAGGTGAAATGCCAAACTGAACCCATGGTTTTAGACTTTTTATGGTTTTATTCAGCTCCGCGATTACCATATTCACGTTGTTACGACGCCAATCATCTTTTTGATTAGGCAAAAATCCACGCGGATACAATTTAAACGAATTGTTATCCGGAAAATCCTCATTATTAACTTTATACGGATAAAAATAATCGTCAAAATGTATAGCATCAACATCATACTTTTCAACTATTTCCTCCACCACCTTATTCAGAAATTCACGGGTTTCGTCAAGCCCAGGATCGAAATAATATTTTCCCCCATATTTTACAAACAAATCTTTGTTTTTAAAGAACAGATGATTAGGACTTAAAACATCAAGACTTTCGCTGTTGGTAACCCGGTAAGGATTTAACCAAACATGCACCTCCATACAACGTTTTCGGGCTTCATCAATAATAAATTGAAGCGGATCAAAAAAAGGTTCAGGCTTTTTTCCCTGTTTACTTGTAAGCCAGTGCGACCATGGCTCAAGCTGAGAAGGATAAAAAGCATCGGCAGTAGGTCTAATCTGCAAAAAAATAGCGTTGATGTGATTTTCAGCAAACTTATCGAGCATAATACGAATTTCATTGCGCTGTTGCAAACCGGTCAGATTTCGGGCACTTGGCCAGTCAATATTAGCAACTGTAGCAATCCATACTGCGCGCATTTCAAACTTTTTATGTTGTGAAAATACATTGGTGCTGAATAAAATTATTAAAATAACAAGTATTTTACGGTAATGCTGGGTTATCATTGAAATGTTGTTTTATTATGATTTAACACAAAAATAATGAATTATTCCCTGTGATACAAGTCTGCATGTAAAAATGCAATGAATAAATAATGTAAAATGAGAAACCGTAGAAATAAATAAGTAATTTTGCACCGACAAACAAATGTGAAATCTTTTAAAGAAAATAACGATGAAAAAAATGCTTAAAATTGCACTTGTTGCTCACGATAAACGTAAAGCCGACATGGTAGAATGGGCAGTTTACAATGCTGAAATGCTTTCGAAACATGAACTGATTTGTACAGGAACTACAGGTGGGCTTATTCAGGAAGCCTTTAAAAACAAAGGTATTGATGCGAAAATTATACGTATGAACTCTGGTCCGCTTGGTGGCGATGCCGAAATTGCAGCTTTAGTGGTCCGTAAACAGATTAACTTAGCCATTTTTCTGATTGACGATTTAAGCCCGCAACCTCACGAAGCCGACATTCAAATGTTGCTTCGCCAATGTCGCATACACAATGTACCTATCGCTTGTAACCGCTACAGCGCCGATTTAATGATAACCAGTTCGTTGTGGGACAAAAATGATTATGTGCCAAGCGAACCAAAATACATAAATTTTAAAAGGAAATGATGCATAGCAAGTGTCATTTCTTACAAAGTAATTCTTATTATACTACATTATAATACTTAATTCGTATAAGTAAGTGAACAGAATTAACTTGTACTATCCATATCGTTTGATTTAGAAAAACTATCTACACCTAACAGGTTTTTTAAACCTGTTAGGTGTAATCCATAACAGATAATGAGGAGTTCGAATGATATAAACTAATTTAGTACACCAGCTTAATTTGAATGCTATTATTTCTTTATTAAACGTATAAAAGATCTTTCTAATCTTGTTCCGGTTTGATTTACAGAAAAATAAATATATCCTTGTGAAAAGTTTAAATATAAAACGCCATTCCCTGTGCAAAAGTAACTAGGATAATAGTCAAACTTAGTTATATTGAAAAAATTATTATCGGTAATTTTACTCCACAAAACATGTGCACTGTCAGTTGGTGTAAACTGATATGTTAATTTATCGTTATAAATTGAATCTCTGTAACCGACAGCATTCATCAACTTTCTGAAATCATCGATCGTTGGCACTCTCCAGCCTTCGGGTGCTAATTTTGGATTATTAAAATCTCCCCAATTGTATTGCAATCCAAAAGAATTGATATATAATGGATTGTTTCGATATGGAATTGCATCTGAAATAATATTTCCATCTGTAAATCATGTGGAACGAAAATTATCAGCTAACCAATATTGAGTACCTATCTTAACAACTCGATATGAATTTCCATCAATATCTTTGATAATTTCATTGGTCATACCATCTTTTTTTGACAAAGAAATATCTCCATTGTTAGTGCAACTGAAAAAAATTATCAATAATATGAAGAAAAAAAGAGTAGAATTAAAAAACTTATTGATATTCATTTGTTAAATAATTTAATTTTATTATTATTTATTGTATTATTATATTTTCAACAAAAAATTTATTTATTCATTCGTAAGTATAAAGGTTAATCTTTCATGCTTTTAAATCATTTATATTATAACCCAAAATCAACTTTTTTCATTTTTTAATCAGAGAAAATTAATATAAATGTTTTGTGAAATTCAAAAACCAAATGCATTTGGAAATTTATTTGTTTTGCAAATTTAAATTAAATTTCTGAACCGATACTATGGTTTGGAATATTTTTTATCAAAGATGTAGAATCCTCTGCCGAAAAAAATTGCTCGCTTTACTTTTAACAATACTGTTTAATTAAGTAAAATGTGGTGTGTTTGAAATATCTTAATAATCTGCTGCTTGTAATTTGTAAACTCTTATTTGCTGATTATATAAACAAATCTTCATATTATCATAGCATTACCTTACTTTATTCACTCAAGCCGTTCCTAATTATTTTATTATCTTAATTTCTGTTGAAAAATTATTGATTGACTTTTTATCAAAAAGTATCTACATTGGTTATTGTTTTTTTTAACTTCGTACAATAATACATGAATTAGCATTTATACACCCTGAAAAAGGTCATTTTTAAAACATAAAGTCTTTTAATTTAACAGGTAAAAGATGTATTTTTACATCATAAATTGTTTTAGAAAAAAATTATAGATTCTCATGAAAAAATCATTTCTAATAATTCTTTTATTAGCAGGTATTCTTTTTAATACTTTTGCCCAGCGCAAATTTGAAAAACTCGACCGTGGCGTTGTAGCTGTACGCAACAGTTCATCGGTATATTTTGTTAGTTGGCGATACCTGGCAACCGACCCTGAAAACGTTCAGTTTAACTTATATGCGAAAACTGTAACAGCATCATCGTTTGCAAAATTAAATACTTCACCATTAACAGTTACCAATTTTCAGACTTCGTCAGCTCAGGTTGGCAATGGAACACAGCTTTATGTTACTGCATTAATAGATGGCGTAGAAAGTGCACCAAGCGCAATTTTTACGGTAAAAGCTACAGGGTTCAATACTTACCGAAGTGCATATCTTGATATATCATTTAATCCAACCAACGATGGATTGGAACTTTGGAAATACAGCACAAAATTTATCTGGCCTGTGGATTTGGATGGCGATGGCGAGTATGATTTTGTGGTTGACCGACTTTCGGTGGATGGAAATACGCACAAAGTACAGGCTTATCTACGCGATGGAACATATTTATGGACAATAGATGCCGGACCAAATGTTAGCATTTGCGAAGGACAGGACGATATGGTTATAGCTTACGATATGGATGGCGATGGCAAAGGCGATGTAGTAATTAAAAGTAGCGATGGAACACGATTTGCCAATGGTAAGGGTGTGATTGGCTCTGAATCGCTCGATACGGATAATGATGGAATTATAGATTATGGGACACAAAACGTAAAAAATCCTCCACAATATATATCAGTAATAGATGGATTAACGGGTAATGAGAAAAATAGCATCGAAATGAAATACCCATCAAATTACACCAGAACCAACAAAGCTATATTTATGGGTGAAGAATATTCCAACTTGAATGGTCATATGAGCATTCTTTATCTCGATGGAAAACATCCAAGTGTTGGATTTATTTATAAAACCCGCACAGCTTCCGACAAATATCACTGGTATTATGCTTCTGCTTACGGATATAACACTTCCGGTGAATGGGTGAATTGGTATAATTGGGAGCGCGGAACCCAATATGTGGCTGAATTTCACAGTATTCGTGCAGCCGATGTGGATTTTGATGGTCGGGATGAATTGCTCGATGGTGGTTATGGAATTAAATATGATGGTACGCTTGCTTTCAATGCAGGTATCAGTCATGGTGACCGTTTTCGTGTAGGAGATATTGACCCGGAACGACCAGGGCTTGAAACTTTTGCCATACAACAAAACGCACCTGATATGCTTGGTATGTTACTTTACGATTCCGGTACAGGAAAAGCTATCAAAAAGTTTTATATGAGTGGAGTTGGCGATGTAGGACGTGGTGAATGTATGGATATTGATTCCACGCATCTTGGTTACGAGTTTTATTCAACCATGTCAAATATTTATAATGCCAAAGGACAGATTATTTACGAAGGTTCAGCGCCTTTTCCTAATGAGGGTGTTTGGTGGGATGGCGATTTGGCGCGCGAGGAATTAAATTCACCCGACGGAAACGGATTTAATGCTGATATTAGAAAATACGATATCAATTCACATGCTTACGGCTCCCGTTTAATTGAATTTGCAAAAATGACTAATTGGCAAGTTAAATCGGAATACGGTCGTCGTCCAGCTTTTTTTGGTGATATTGCCGGCGATTGGCGCGAAGAAGTTTTACTCGAGAAAAAAGGTTCGGTAAGTATTACTCTCAAAGATAAAAACGGAAACGATTCGATTGGCGTAGTGGAAACTTGTCCGGGTTTTGTTGGTTTTTCAACCGACTATACAACAAAACACAGGTTGTATTGCTTAATGCAAAATCCGGCTTACCGAATGCAGGCAACCACTAAAGGTTATTATCAGTCGGCTTTTCCCGATTACTATCTGGGTTTCAAAATGCCTACGCCTCCATTGCCTCCAATAATGTCGGCCAAACTCACATGGAAATCGGGAGCAATACTGGATAAATCATCAGCTAATTTTGTTTTGAACGATGAGATCACAACATCTGCTTTTACCGATGGCGATGATATTATGTTTGACATTTCAGGTCAGAATGCAAGTGTAATTCAATTAAACACTCAGCTTGCTCCAACAAAAATCTACGCAATGAATCCATTAGGAAAAGATTATACAATTAGCGGAACAGGTTCTTTCACGGGTAATGCTGAATTGGTAAAATCGATGTACGGAAATTTTATTCTTAATGGAAATCATACTTTTACCGGAAAAACAACAATACACGAAGGTACATTAACAATAAATGGAAACTATGCAAGTCCGGTTGAAATCAGGGCAAAAGGCACATTGGCGGGGAATGCAGTATTAAACGGCGGAATATTATTGAATCAGGCCTTAAATATTGAAGGAAACCGTCTTGCTCCCGGCAATGGTTTCGATGCATCGAAACTTGGAAAAATCACCATAAATTCTAACCTGAATCTGAACGGAAAAACTAATTTGCATTTTGATATAATCCCATCATCTGTATATAAGAATGATTCAATAGTTGTAAATGGTAATCTGACAGTAACTGGCATTAATAATATTGTGATTAACACACTTTCAGGCACTTTACCCTCAGGAAGTTATTCGTTAATAAAATGTTCCGGTACTTTTACGGGCACTGTTGATAATTTTAAAATTGAAGGAATCAGCGGTTTGCCAATGATTTTAAAAATCGAAGATAATACATTAATGTTAGTAGTGAATGCAAGCAGAGCGGTTGGGAAAATAACATGGACAGGATTTGAAAGTTCAAACTGGGATTTTATTTCTGAAAACTTCTCGCTTAACGAAACTCCAACATTTTTTGTTACGGGCGATTCAGTTTTAGTAAATGATAATGCAATTAATAAAACTATTATAGCTAACGATAATCTCAAACCGGGTAATACAACTTTCCAAAATGCTGCATCAACCATAACTTTAAAAGGAACAGGCGGAGTGTCGGGAACAGGTAACTTTGTTAAAACCGGTCATGGTTTGCTCAATATCGAAACAATTAAAAACGATTATACCGGAAAAACAATTTTTGAAAATGCCGTTGTTCAAATTGCAGCTCTGAGCGATGCCGGATTTCCCGGATCGCTGGGAATGGCTACTGTATCTCCGGCAAACTTCACAATGAACAATTCGAGACTTATTGTAAATGCAGTTACAACAAATACTAACCGAGGATTAACTATCGCAGGTAACGATACCATAAATGTACCTAAATCCAATGGCGTTGTTTCAATTTCGGGAGTTATAACCGGAACAGGAAAATTAGTGAAAAATGGTCCGGGACAATTAAATCTTTCATCGGGAAGTGCAAATACTTACACCGGTGGTACGCTTATTTCTGGAGGAACGCTTGCTCTTGGTTCTTTGGTAATGAATAAATCCGGTCTTGGTTCAGGTCCAATAACCATCGAAAATGGTGGAAAACTAAGTATGTTCTACAGTACCGATTATGGACAAAGCGCTAACTGGAATTTGATAATTCCAGCAAATAATACTGCAACATTAAATGCATCAGGACGATGCGATATTAATGGAAATATTTCTGGTGGCGGTACGCTCAATTATTATGTGCCTTACGTAAGAGCCGATTTGGTAGCCGGAGGAGCTAATTTTACCGGAACTATCAATGTAACAACCGATACTGATGGTGGCGATTTTCGCCTGACCAATAATTCGACCGGCTTCCCTAATGCTCAGATTTATCTGAATAATAAAGTTTACATGGCTGTTTACAATGCTATAGGCGGAAGTAGCGGAAGTTCGGGAACTACCGTAAAACTTGGTTCGTTAGCTGGTGTTGCCGGTTCATCCGTTGGAAGTGGAACATATATTATTGGTTCTGACAATCGCAATGCTGTTTACAATGGTATAATTAATTCCGGAGCTACAATTACCAAGACCGGTTCAGGATCGTGGACACTGACAGGTGCAAATTTAACCTCATCTCAGTTTACGGTAAGCGGAGGAAAATTGGTTGTTGCTAATACTTCGGGCAGTGCTACGGGTACAGGAAGTGTGATAGTAAATAACGGAGGAACACTTGCAGGTACAGGAACTGTGGCGGGAACAATATATATTTATACAGGTTCTGTGCTTTCACCTGGAATAAATTCTGCCATTGGAACTTTAAATTGTGGAGCTAGTGTTGCATTGCTTACCGGATCGAAAACAAAAATAAAAGTTTCTGCTACCAGCAACGATAAACTTGCTGTAGCAGGTTCGATTGCATTAAATGGAACACTTGAAATGGAAGCTTCGGGAACCACATTTGCAGCAGGAAATAGTTATACCATTTTTACCGCATCAAATGCAGCTGGTGCTTTTGTTGAAATTATTCCTGAAAAACCGGCCGAAGGTCTGAAATGGAATACTACACGCATAACCGAAGGAATTATTTCTGTCGATGTTGCCGATGGCATTGAGGATGTTTTTGGAGCAAATATAAGAGTTTATCCTACGCTTGTAAATGATTACTGTACTATTAAAACGGGAAATATTGCTGAAAAAATTATCGTAGAAGTAGTTGATCAGGTAGGGAAAATTTATTCTATCGAAACAATCGATGGAAGTCTTCCAAATTACAAACTGCAATTATCCGACTTACAACAAGGTTTTTATTTCATACGTTTGCGAACTAACGATAATAAAGTGTTTCTGCGAAAAATTATTAAAATGTAAATCAATAGGATTTTAACAGATTAAAATTAAGTTTTTATCAAAAGAAGTAATAAGAATAGGAACTTGCCTGTTACAGGCAGATTCCTATTTTTTTAAAAGAAATTTCTAAAGTACAATAAAATTGCTTTTGAAAGTTCATGAATTAATTTTAACTTTGTGTAGTTTTTTAAATTAATGTTTTGTTAATTTGACACAAAGGTTATCTTACAATATGCTGTAATCGCATAAAAAGTTATCATTGCATTAATATAATTTCAACTTAATTTACTGATTAATTTTAATTCTTATGAAGAAAATATGTTTGATTTTGTGGTTAGCATTGCAAATAAATGCTCTTTTTGCTTCTGATTTTGTTACCAAAGGTTTCATTTTTACAACTGATTCGGTAAAAGTTGATGGATATTTAAAATTATTCCGGTCGGATTT